>CAZYQJ010000067.1:0-13786 GCA_964649925.1 uncultured Litorilinea sp. | reverse complement strand
TTGGTTGGTGGTAAAATAGTCCACCAGGAAGCGACCGCGCAGATGAGCGGCGCACAGTTGCGGCGGCTTTATTCAGAAGCCAGCCAGTGAAATCGCATGAGTCTGTCATCATCCGCCCAAGAACTCACGTCCCACCCGGAAGCCGCGCCCGCCCAGATGCGTACAGGCGGCGGCGCAGGCGCGTATTTCCGCAAGGTCTGGGCGGTAGCGGCCAAAGACGTGCGCGCCGAACTGCGCGCCAAAGAGAGCTTTAGCACGATGGCGTCCTTTGGGCTGCTGGCCGTCATCATCTTTGGCATGGCCTTTGACCTGCGCGTGCCCAACGCCGAGATGGTCGCCCCCGGCGTGATCTGGGTGGTGATCCTGTATACCGGCGTGCTGGGGCTGAACCGCACCTTTGGCGCAGAGATCGACCGCGGCAGCCTGGCCGCGCTGCTGTTGGCCCCGGTCGACCGCAGCGCCATCTATTTTGGCAAGGTGCTGGCGCATCTCGTTTTTCTGCTGGCGACCGAACTGGTCATCCTGCCTGTCGCCTTTGTGGTCTTTGACGTCAATGTCTTTCAGCCCTGGATTCTGGTGGGCGTGCTGTTGGGGACTATCGGCTATGTCAGCGTAGGCACGCTCTTTGGGGCGCTCACCGCCAGCACACGGGCGCGCGAAAGCATGCTGCCCATCCTACTTCTGCCGGTGATGGTCCCGGTCTTTGTGGCGGGCGTCGGGCTGACGGCCAACGTCTTGGATGGGCGTGAACTGGCCGATTTTCAGCGCTGGCTGGTGATCCTCGGCGTCTATGACCTGGTCTTTGTGACCATTGCATTCCTGGTCTTTGATCTGATTTGGGAGGAAGCATGAGCAGCATCACAGCGGCGCGGCGCAACGGCGGCGCGGGCAACCTGGCCGTATTGCTTCTGAATGTGGCGACCGTGGCGGCGATGGCCGCGCTCATGTGGGCCTCGCTGATCTACGCGCGGCCCGCAGCCAACCTCGCCGGGGATGAGCAGACTGCCCAACGCATCTTCTACCTGCACATGGGCTGCAACATCGGTGCGCTGGCAGGCTATGTGGTCTCGCTCGTCGGCAGCATCGTCTATCTGTTCACCCGCAATCTCGACTGGGACCGCGTGACCCAAGCCAGCATCGAAGTTGGGACGCTCTGCGGCATGGGCACCATCGTGACCGGCATCTTCTGGGCCAAGCCCACCTGGAACACCTACTGGACATGGGACCCGCGCCTGACCACGGCGACGATCACCGTCCTGCTCTATATCGCCTATCTGCTCTTTCGCAACGGCATTGACAACCGGCACACGCGGGCGCGCTTTGGCAGCATCTATGCGCTCTTTGCCTTTCTGAGCCTGCCCCTCACCTACTTCAGCGCACGCTGGTTCCGGTCGATCCACCCAGTGGTATTTTCGGGCGACAACCCAGACGCTGAAGGCGGTTTTGCCATCGGCGCGACCATGACCCAAACGCTCTGGGTTGCAACCGTGGCCTTTTGCCTGCTCTTTAGCGCGCTGATGATCCAACGCTGGCGACAACTGCGCGTCGAAGACCGCATCGCCGAACTTCGAGAAGAAATCGAATAAGAGGAAATTGAGTGACATGTTCTTTCTTGCCGCTGCCTTTATCTTTGTTTGGGTCGTCGTCACAGGCTATCTGCTCTTTATGAGCCGCCGCCAGCGCGCCTTGGAGGAGGAGTTGCAGACGCTTCAGGAGTTGATGGACGAGCAGCGGGTTCGCCGCTAAGCGCCGCCAGGTGCGCTGGATAGAAACCCAACCCTCCTTTATAGCGTATTGAAGGTATGTGAAAGACAGCCATAGCTGTCTTTGTCAGGAGAAGTGCTTCGTATGACACGGATGCTAGATCAAACGCCAACACCTGCCAGCCCGACCGCGGCGGCAAAGCCGCGCCGCGCCGCACCCCCGGCAGTCGAGGAAGTCAGCCGGGTCGTGCTCTTTTTGCATGCGCTGGCGTTTGTGCTGGGATTTGGCGCAGTCTTTACCCTGTTGGGGTCGGCAGCCGGGTTAATCGGCCAGAACCTGACCTCCTATCTGCCCGCCATCCAGCGGTTGGGCGCGATCTTGCTGATCATCTTTGGGCTGGCGACGCTGGGCGTCTTCCGCGCCTTAGCGCAGGCCATCCGCAGCCGCACCGACCTGCACCAAAACCCTGCCGCCGCAGCGCTGGTCAGCATCTTGGAGTTCTTTAACGTGCTGCTCTACAGCGAAAAGCGCGTGGCCGGGATGCACCAGGTCAGCCGCAGGTGGGGCTATTTGAGCAGCGCACTCTTGGGCGTCAGCTTTAGCGCCGGGTGGGTGCCCTGTATCGGCCCGATCCTAGCGGGTATCTTTTTCCTGGCAAGCGATAGCGCCACCGTCGCCCAGGGCGCGACGCTGCTGGCGATCTACAGCCTGGGGCTGGGAATCCCCTTTCTGATTACCGGCGCGCTCTTCAGCCGGGCCAGCAAATGGCTGCGGCAGATCAACCGCCATGCCAACATCGTGAGCATCATCAGCGGCATCTTTTTGTTCTATGTCGCCTACCTGTTGTGGACGGACACTTTGGCGCTGCTTACCACCCGCTTCTATTTCTTGAACGAGTGGATCTTTGCCCTGGAAGAAGTAGTGACAGGCGGGTCGGCTGCGGGCGGCGACATCATCGGTATGAGCCTGGTGGCCGGTGCGCCGCTGGCCTTGATTGCCGGGCTGATCAGCTTCCTCAGCCCCTGTGTGCTGCCGCTCGTCCCGGCCTATATCGGCTTCCTGAGCAGCGCGGCGGTGGGCGGGCAGAACCGTTGATGCGGATCACGCTCTACACCAAACCGGGCTGCCATCTCTGTGACCAACTCAAGGCCGACCTGGCCCAGTTGCAGCGTGAAATCGCCTTTCGCATCGACGAGCGCAACATCGAGACAGACCCGGCAGACTATGAACGGTTTCGCTATCTGATCCCGGTGTTGGCTGTGGGCGAGACCTGGCTTTACCCGCCGCATGATTGGATGCAGGTGCGCCGTGCCCTGCTGGATGCGGCAGATCGTTCCACCGTTGGCGAATAGATGATGCAAGATTCCACGCGCAGCCTGGCCAGCCAACCGGCCAGCAACCGCATCTCTGACTTTGTTTCGAGCCTGGTTCTGTGGATCGCGCGCCACTGGCTGGCGCTGTTTAATACAGCATGGGCTGTCTATATTGCGCTGCCTATCCTGGCCCCGGTCCTTGTCCACGCGGGCTACATGACCCCGGCGCGGCTGATCTACGGGCTGTATTCGTTTACCTGTCACCAGCTACCTGATCACAGTTACTTTCTCTATGGCGGCAACCCGGTTCCGCTAGCGCCGGAACTGATGGCCGCCGGTGCGCCGCCCCCTGCCGATCTCTTGACCTTCCGCCGCTTTATCGGCACGCCCCAGATCGGCTATAAGGTGGCGATCTGCGAGCGCGATCTCGCCATCTATGGTTCGGTTCTACTGGCAGGTCTTGTGTTTGCCGCGGTGCGTGGACGCCTCCGCGCCCCCAGTGTCAAGCTCTATCTGATCTTGCTCATCCCTATCGCCGTGGACGGCATCAGCCAGATGGTGGGGCTGCGCGAGAGCAACTGGTGGCTGCGGACGTTGACCGGCGCGATCTTTGGCGTGGCTTCGGTCTGGTTGGCCTATCCCTATGTCGAAAGCGCCATGCAGGACGTGATCGACACCGAGACCGCACGCCGCAGCGAACGCCGCCCACAGCCGCCCGCAGGCTAGCATCACCGCGCAAACCCGGACAAGCCATTCGGTTTGACTCCTGAATCCACCGCTTCCATGTAAACCACAGGAGGTCACATGCACGCGCTCCCCACACACCGGTCACCGCTGTTCAGTCTGTTCCTGGCCCTCAGCCTCATCCTGGCCATGGCCTCGACCGTCCTGGCCGCACCCGTCGCTGCGCCGCTAAACCAGACCCTCGACGAGACTGAGATTGCCAACCGCATCGTCGCCATCCGCAGCGAACTGCCCGACATCGAAGATGATTTCACTGCCGACAATGGCACCTGGAGTATCGGCTACACCGGCGATACCACGGTCTATTTCCGGGCGGGGATGCTGCATGTGGCAATCGATGTTGAAAGCACCGTTGCCTGGGGAGAAAGCGCCACCCGCGCGACGGACTTTTATGCGGAGGTGGACAGCGTCCACCGGGAAGGCGCGCTGAACAACCAGTTTGGCATCCTCTTTCAACTGGAGGACAACCAGAACTTCTACTTCTTTTCCGTGGGCAGCGATGGCTACTATGCGCTGCAGCGGTTGGTGGACGGTGAATGGGAAATGCCCATCGAATGGGTCGAATCCGAACTCATCGAGACGGGCGAAGGGTCGGAAAACACCATCGGCCTGCTGCTCGAAGGGTCAAACCTTACCCTGCTGATCAATGACTACATTGTCGAACAGGTAGAGGGCATCGATCCGCTGGAGGGCAAGCTGGCATTGGCCGCGGGCAGCTATGACGAACCGGGGGTCGGCGTCGCCTTTGACAACTTTGCCGTCTGGCTGCTGGGCGACAACAGCAGCGGCCCACGCAGCAACCGGCCCGTGCGCGTGCCCGACCTTCCTGACGCTCCCCCTACACCGCAGCTGGACGAAACGGACGAACCGGCTCCCCCCGAACCCGGCCCTACGCCGCTGCCCGAAGAAACCACTCCGGATGAATTTATCGATGCCATCCGCGCTGAAATCCCCCTCTTTATAGACGACTTTAGCCAGGAGACCGCGGACTGGGAACCCAACCTGTTCGACGGCATGGAGTACGGCGTTGTCGATGGGGAGGTGCAGATCGGGGTCGACATTCCCAGTTCGCTGGGCTGGTCGATCTTGGATCAACGGTATGAAGACTTTTATCTGGAAGTAGACACAACCTATCTGGGCGATCCTGCGATCGAGGAACACGGGGTCTTGTTCCACTATGTAGACCCGCAGAATTTCTACTTCTTTGCCGTAAGCGCCACCGGCGAGTACAGTCTATGGCGGCTCCATGAAAACGAATGGCAGCCAATTGAGGATTGGACGCTGACCGGCACGCTGGATACCACCCCAGGAGCGACCAACCGCTTGGGGCTGCTGGTCCAAGGTGGGCAGTTTACCCTGTTGATCAACGATCAGGTGGTGGTGGAGACCGGCGACGACACCTTCCCTGCGGGGGCGATCGGGCTGGCCGTGGGCACATTTGACGAGGTGGGGGCACGCGCCGCCTTTGATAACATCACCATCTGGGGGATCGAAGCGGCTGGCGACAGCCCCACACGGCCCGACACCCTGCTGCTGCCCACACCCGAAACGCCCGCTTCCGAGACCCATGCACGCATCGACGCCATCCTCGTCGATGCCCCCACCTTCGACGATGATTTCAGGCGCGACCAGCGCAACTGGGATTTGGGGCCTTACGACAACTCAGAAATATCCTTCGACCGGCGCGCCCTTCATCTCGAAATCACCGGCACAGATTGGCTCGCCTGGAGCCTATTCCTGGGCGGAGCAGAGGGGCCGTTATCGCTAAGTGACCTCTATGCCGAGGCGGATATCGCCTTTGTGCAGGCCCCCGAAGCAAGCATCGCAGGGCTGGTCTTCCGGCTGCAAGACGCCGATAACTTCTATCTCTATGCCCTAGACGCCACGGGCAGCTACAGCCTGCAAAAGAAGGTAGACGGCCAGTGGATCGATCTTATCCCGTGGACAGAGTCCGATCTGATCGAGACCGGCGAAGGGGCGATCAACCGCGTGGGCGTGCTGGCTGAAGGCGACCATCTGGCGCTCATCCTCAACGGCGACCTGGTGGGAGAAGTGGACGACACTGATCTGGCTGAGGGCATCATGGCGATCGCGGCTGGGACGGGCGCAGTCGCAGGGGTGGAAGTAAGTTTTGACAACTTCGCCCTGTGGGATCTGTCACAGTGACGAACAGACAGGGCAAGATTCGACAAACCGCCTCAGATACACTATACTAAAACGCTGTGACCTTATCAGCCCGGTTGACGGGCCAGGCATCAATCTTTTCTGGATTGTACACACAGCTATTGAACGACCTGTATACCGCTGGGGCCGGTTTCAGAGAAGGACAAACGGAGCAAACCAAGTATGGCAAATAGCAAGTCGGCAGAAAAGCGCGCACGCCAAAACGCCAAGCGCGCAGCACAAAATCGCGTGGTGCGCGGCAGCACCCGCACAGCCATCAAGAAGGCGCGCCTCGCCATCGCCACCGGCGCGGACAACGCCGCCGAACTGGTGAGGGCCGCTGAGAGCGCACTAGACCGCGCCGCGACCAAGGGCGTTCTTCACCCCAACAACGCCAGCCGCCGCAAGAGCCGCCTCTATCAGGCACTCAACAAGGCGCAAGCGGCAGAATAAGCCGCGCCCTCCGGGGCGCATCTTCGTTGAAAGTTGAAAACCGGCGCAGAGGCTGCGCCGGTTTTTCTGATTGGCCGTTCTTCTTCGTTTTCCTGTCCCCTCACTTTTTGAGTTTCCATCACAATAGAATCCGCACCGACGCGTGAGCGGACGCGTCTGCCGACGCGCCCACCGACGATGCGCCAACGCCCCCCGCATAGACTGTGACCAGCCGTAGCAAATGAGTCAAAACGGCAGGAAAAGTCACACTATTTCAAAGGAGACACATATGTTGGCGCAACGCAAATCGGTGGTCACTTTGGCCGCACTCCTGTCCGTGGTCATGTTGGCACTGGCCGCTTGTATGCCGGTCGTGCCCGTAGTCACAGATCCTTCCCTCCCCCAATCGTATCCCGGCACGAGCAAACAGCCGGAGGTCGAAGTGCTGCAGTTTGATGTGTCGGAGGACATGACCCGCTTTATATTCGACCAGGATGTCGTCTATGAAGACGGTATGCCCGCCGACGGCAGCAGTTTCATCACGCGCGGCTATCTCTATGAAGCGGGGACGCTCGACGGCACAAACGGCGTCAACCCGGATGGATCGCCCGAATTCCCCGACAAGGTGATCGGCGAATGGATTTGCCAGGGGTACATGATCAACGACGCAGGTCATGCCACGTCGGGCGTGTGGGTCTTCTCCACGCAGTTCTTCCAGCTTGGCGACGAGCCAGGGGCGCAAAGCATCGTGACCCAGGGCTATGAGTTGGCCGATGTGGGCGTCGCCATCGCCCGCGCCATCACCGGCGGTACTGGCGACTATCAGACTGCCCGCGGTGAGTCCTCGCAGACGTTGCTCGGCCTCAACGCCTCCGAAGGCGTCAACCTGCGGGTTGAGATCGCCGTACAAAAGTAAGCGGCGACGGGGTGCAGATGCGGTTCGCTAACACCACCCGCATCTGCACCCCATCAAGTTTACCATTCGCAAATAGAAAGGGAGTTTTCGATGGCAACCAACCTGACAACCACGCAACCTACAGAGACCGCGCAACGCGACGCCTTGATCGAGCGCATGCTGGAATCAACGGCCGGGCTGTTCAACATCTTCACCATCTACATAGGCGATAGGCTGGGCTACTATCAAGCCCTGGCCGAAGCGGGCCGCATGACCTCTACCGAACTGGCGCACCAGACCGGCACACATGAACGCTACGCCCGCGAATGGCTTGAGCAGCAGACGGTGGCCGGTATCCTCGAAGTTGAGGACGAAACCCAGGATGCGCAGGCGCGGCGCTACCGGCTGCCCGACGGGCATCGCGAGGTGCTGGTCGAGCGCGAAAGCCTCAACTATCTGGCACCGCTGGCGCAGATCGCGGTGGGCGCGGTCTTTCCCATCCATGCCGTGCTAGATGCCTACCGCACGGGCGGGGGCGTCCCCTTTGGCGCCTATGGCACAGACCTGCGCGAGGGGCAGGCGGGGATGAACCGCAACCTCTTTCTCTACGAACTCGGCCAAAAGTACCTGCCCGCCATCGCCGACGTGCATACCCGGCTGCAATCCACCCCACCGGCGCGCATCGCCGACATCGGCTGTGGGCTGGGCTGGTCGAGCATCGGCATGGCGCTCTCATATCCCTCGGTCCATGTAGACGGCTTTGACCTGGACGGCCCCTCCATTGAAGAGGCCTGGACCAACGCCTACGCCTATGGGCTGGCCGACCGTGTGACCTTTCATACGCGCGACGCGGCAGACCTGGAAATGCTCAATGGACGCTATGACCTGGTGACTTCATTCGAGTGCATCCACGACCTGGGCAACCCGGTGGGCGTGCTGCGCGCCATGCACCGCTTGGTAGGCGATACCGGTACGGCCATCGTCATGGACGAGCGCGTGGGAGATACCTTTACGGCCCAGGGCAATGAGGTCGAGTGGATGATGTACGGGTGGAGCGTGCTTCACTGTCTGCCTGTGGGCATGGCCGACCACCACCCCTCCGCCGCCACAGGCACGGTCATGCGGACTGACACGCTGCGCCGCTATGCGCAGGAAGCAGGCTTCCGCGATGTGGAAGTGCTGCCGATTGAGAACTTCTTTTTCCGCTTCTATCGGCTGCATCCCTGATGGAAAAACAGAGGAGACCTATGTGGTACATCCAACACAACACAAAGCTTCGCGTTTCTTGGATTGATTTGCTCATGCGCCACGCGCAGATAGCGATAGCCTGGCTGTTCATGCGGCTTCGGATGCCAGCGCAGACGCACTCGATGCAACCTACTCGCCGCCGTTTGACTATTGTGACTGCCGGGCTGTTGGTGGGGGTGTTGTTGAGCGCATGCAGCCCGGTGACGCTCACCGCACCCACAGCCAATTATTCATCCGAAGTCGCCGTGGCCTGGTATGACGTCACGATGGACCTGATCCGCACCACGCCCGGCTACTCGCCGCCTGTCGCCTCACGCGCCCTGGGCTACATGGGTGTGACGCTCTATGAAACGGTACGTCCTGGGATGCCTGGCTATCGTTCGCTGGCAGGCCAGCTTAACGAGTTGGACACGCTCCCCACGGCAGACCCCACGGCGCACTATCATTGGCCCACCGCGGCCAACAGCGCCCTGGCTACGGTGATACGTGCGCTCTTCCCAACTGCCCCGGCGGAACAACTGGCCGCGGTTGATGCGCTCCAAGTGCGGTTTGACGATCAGTTTTTGGCCGAAGTAGACGCAGAGACCTTGCGCCGATCCCAGGCATGGGGTGAGACCGTGGCGCAAGCGATCTTGGCCTGGGCCGAGACGGATGGCGGGCATGAAGGCTATATGACCAACGTCGACAAGAGTTATGTCCCCCCGACCGGCGCGGGGTTGTGGGTCAAGACGCCGCCCGGTTTCGCCGATGCGCTCCAGCCGCACTGGGGGGACAACCGTCCCTTTGTGCTGCGTGACGGCAACGCCTGTCCGGCCCCGGCTCCGCCCGCCTACTCGGTGGAAGTCTCATCTGATTTCTACTGGGAAGCCGAAGAGGTCTATCAGACCGTGCGCCGCCAGGACCCGGAACAGATCGCCATTGCCCACTTCTGGGCCGATGATGCAGGCCGTACCGCCACGCCGCCCGGCCATTGGGTGAGCATCCTCAGCCAGGTATTGGTGCAGGAGGAAGCCGGGCTGGATGTCGCCGCCGAAAGCTATGCCAAAGTGGGTATGGTCGTGGCCGATGCCTTCATCACCTGCTGGCACACCAAGTACATCTATAACCTGGTGCGCCCGATCAGCTATATCCAGACCGTGATCGACCCGGCCTGGAACGCCGAAACGATGACGGATCCGGTGACGACGCCCCCTTTCCCCGAATATACCTCCGGTCATTCGGTGCAGTCGGCGGCAGCGGCGCGGGTTCTCAGTGACCTCTTTGGCGAGGCATATGCCTTCACCGATCACACGCATGACGACCTAGGCTATGCGCCGCGCAGTTATGGTTCGTTTGTCGAGGCCGCTGAAGAGGCGGCGATCTCCCGGCTGTATGGCGGCATCCACTACCGATCCGCCATCGAGCAGGGGCTGCGCCAGGGTGAATGTGTGGCCGACCATATCCTCAGCCTGGCCTTTACGAAATAGGGGGCGTCTGTAGCAGGTCGCCCCCTGCTATCTCCTGACGCTGGTCACCCGCCATGATCCCCATCACCTCCTGCGCCACCAGCCGCCAATCGGAGAGTGAATCCGGTCTGTACGACGACACCGCCGCGTGCGCCGCCATCGTACGGGCGGTTTGTTTCGTCGCAGCCGTGGCCGCGGGGTGAGAGGCGGCCAGCGTCAGCAGATTGGCGGCACGCTGCAGGTCGTTTCGAACAGTCGCCAGGCGTGCTGCGCCGACAAACACATCTAGCGCAATCGGCGCTAACCCGTGTTTGATCGCCAGGCGCAACGCCTCTTGAAAGTAGGTTCCTGCCTGGTCCGGTCGTGCCTCATCCGACAGCAGATGCACATGGCCCAACGCGTTGTACGCAGCGGCCATTTCCGTCTCCACCCCCAGGTCCGTCCACAGCGCCAGGGCTTCCTGTAATAGCTGCTTCCCCTGGCTGTACGCCCCTTGATCCACAGCCATCTTGCCGAGACCGGCCAGACACTGCCCGCGCAAAGTAAAACTCCCCCCCGCAGGGATGCTTTGCAGGCAGCGTTGGTAATAGTGTTCCGCCTGCGCGTCATCCCCCGACAGATGATACGCGGTGGCAAGCAGGGGCAGCACACGCACCACCCACCCTTGATAGCCACTCGCTTGCAGCGATGTCAAGCCCTCTTGCAACAGGTGCAAGGCGTGGGCATACTCGCCCCGCGCAATGGCCAGCCGCACCAGGTCGCGCTGCACAGTCGTGATGCCGGGCAGCGAGCCGATGGTCGTGGCGACAGCCATTGTCTGCGCCAGCCAGTTTTGCGCCTGGTCCAGATCGCCCTGCCAGATCGCAACATCGGCCAGCTTCTGCAGAAAACCACCGCGCAGCTTTTGCGCCTCGATCTGTGTGCTTAGCGCCAGCCCTTCCTCGGCAAGCCGCTTCGTCTCAGCCAGGTGGCCGACGTTTTTGGCGACAATGCAGAGCAACTCCATACAGGCGGCCCGGCCCCAATCGTCCTGAAGATGCGTAAAGAGAGCCATGCTTTCCTGGCCCAACTGCCGCGCCTCCTCCTGCTTCCACTGGGAAGACCGCATCCAGCCAAAGTACAACAGCACAAAGGCCAACTTGCGCGGCGCGCCTCCCCCCACCCGGCGCAGCAGTTCCACCCCTTCCTCCATGTAGGCTGGCCCGTGGGTGTGGTCACCACTCCGGTGGCATAGATACCCCTGTCCTGCGCGCAAGAACCCTGCCAGCGCCACCTGATCGTCAGGCATGTCAGCCAGCGGCGTGTGACCGATTAAGGCGTCAAACGCCCGCTGAAAGGCATATTCCGCCGCGCGAAATGTGCCGCGTGAATCGCTAAATACCCACAACCCTTCGGCGGCAGCGTCCAATGCCCGGAAATCTCTGTGCACGGATGCGTATTCCCAGGCGGCGCGCACGTTGTCAAGATTAGCGGTGATCTCGGCAAAGGCCTCCTGATGACGGCTGCCTTTGAAGTGGGGTGTCTGCTGCTGCATCAGCGCAAGATAGTAGGTACTATGGTTGGCGTGGGTCTGCGCATCTTCTTCAGACACAAGTTGAAGTTGGTCCTCACCAAACTGCCGGATCAATTCGTGCAGTTGGTATTGGCCGTTGGTCGTGGCGCGCAGCAGGGCTTTCTCGACAAATAGCGCCAGCAATGGCAAGGATGCACCGGCCACCGCTGTCGCGGCTTCCACATGAAATCCGCCGCGAAAAACCGACAGCCGCCTGAACACAGCCTGCTGTTGATCGTCGAGCAACTGCCAGGATTGCTCCAGCACAGCGCGCATACTGCGATGGCGCGTGGGAACATTTGAATGGCGCGCCACCAAAATATCCATGCTGCGCTCGATCTCATCAGCGATCTGGGCGCAGGAGAGCAACCGCAGCCAGGAGGCCGCCAGTTCAATCGCTAGCGGCATCCCGTCCAGCAACCGGCAGATGCGGGCAATCTCTTCTCGTTGGGTCTCCGGGTCAAAGGTCACTTGAGCGCGGCGCGCCGTCTGCACAAAGAGTTGTACCGCGTCTGAATCAGCAAAGTCCGGCTGCGTGAACTCCTCCCCTACCTGGCGGCCAGGCAGGCGCATGCCCGCCAGGGGGTGAAACCACTCCTCTTGCAGTTTCAGTGCCTCGCGCGAGGTAACGAGCAGTTTGATCCGCGGCGCGGCAGCGATCATCTCGGATATCAGGTCAGCATCCGCCAGAAGGTGCTCAAAATTATCCAGCAGCAGCAGCATTTGCTTGGCGTGCAGGAAGTCAAACAACTGCTGTTGGGGCGGCACGTCGCCGTGAAACTGTACACCCAACGCATCAGCCACAGCCAGGATCATGTGGTTGCCCCCCTCCACCGGCTGCAGCGACACAAAGACAACCCCGTCCGGGAAGAGCGGCGGCTGCGTGTTTGCCAGGGCGCGTGCGGCCTCGATGGCTAAGCGGGTCTTGCCGATCCCACCCGGCCCGACCAAAGTCAGCAGGTGGCAGTCCGGGTCTTGCAGGCGGCGCAGCAGTTCGTCAAGTTCCTGGCGGCGACCGACAAAGGGCGTAGTCTGCACGGGCAGCGAACCGGAGACAGGCCGGCTCGGCGGCGCAGCCTGCTCCACCGGCGCGGCGGTCTGCTCGGATACCGGACCATCGAGGGGGAAACGCCGCGTGCGGATCGCATTATATAGCGCCGTCGTCTCATCATCCGGGGGCGCATCCAATTCCTGGGTGAGGATACGGACACACTCCTCATACTGGCGCAAGGCCGCGCCCGTATGCCCGGCTAGCGCATATAGCTGCATCAAGCGACGGTGAGATGACTCCTCCAGCGGGTCCAACGCCAACGCCCGCCGCGCATAGTGCAACGCTTCGGGCCAATTCCCCTGCGCCTGGTAGGTTGAAACCACCTGCTCCAGCAGAAGGGCAAAGGCGCGGCGCAACTCGTCACGCTGGAAGAACTGCCAGTCGTCAAACTCGGGGCAGTCGGGCAACGTAAACCCGGCCATAAAATCGGCGGTGTAGAGGGCTGCCGCTTCTAGCGCGCGCTGCAGGGTCTCATCGTCGAGCGTCTTCACCGACGGGTCAGAGGGTCGGCAACGCCAGAACGCCTCGATATCCACCCATAGGGAGAGATCAGGCTGCAGGCCAATCCGCTCTGCCGACAGTTCGAAGATCGGCTCGTCCAGCAATTGGCCGAGTTCATACAGGGTGCGGCGCAGGTTGGCGCGCGCGGTCTGCTGATCTTTTTCCGGCCAAAACAGAGTAGCCAGGGTGTCACGGCTGTGGGCCTGGCGTGTCACGGCCAGGAAGGCAAGCATGGCGAATGCCTTACGCAGATTGAAGTCGAGCGGCTGCCCATCGCGTTCCAAACGTGGTGTACCGAACAAGTAGAGATGGAGGGACACGGTGCGGCCTCGCTTACTGACTGCGGGGGTATCGGTTGCGTAACGAGTATCCTACTCAAGCGGGGGCCAGATTTCAAATTTGAGAATCCATGCAAAGGACGCACGAACAAACGCGCCTGCTCACGCTTTTCAAACGCGTTGTGACGATAATGGTCTTTGTGCGGATCAGTTGCACCAGGCCGCCAAATGGCGAACCTGCATTCGTAGAAGGGATGAAACAACCATGTGGACAGATGCTCGATTGGTGGAGATGAACAAAATCCGCCATGCCGAACTGCTGGCCGACGCAGAGCACAGACGACAGCTTAAGCTCTTGCGGCAGGCACACCAGCCAGCGTGGAAACAGACGTGGCAGCAGGTACGCACCGCGTTTGACCTGGCTCTGAACCCGTTCAAGGACGCGACCGGCAAGCATGCC
>CAZYQJ010000066.1:0-13794 GCA_964649925.1 uncultured Litorilinea sp. | reverse complement strand
GGCGCTAGATCAGGATCAACGGCGGCTGGCGCACGCCTATGACAACGTGAACCAGTCCCCGCTCGGTGCAGCCGCCTTTACCGGCACGGGCTTTGCCATCGACCGCCAACGGCTGGCCGACCTGCTGGGCTTTGACGGCGTCATTGCCAGCACGCACCACAGCATCGCCGCCGCCGACCATCTGACCGACACCGCGTTCGCCATCCAATCGCTGGCCGTGGGGCTGGGCCGGGTGACGCGTGACCTGCTCTTTCTCGCCACTCAGGAATCGGGCGCAATCCACATCCATGACAGCTTTATCCAGATCAGTTCGATCATGCCGCAGAAGCGCAATCCGGTGGTGCTGGAACACCTGCGCGCCCGCCTGAGCCGGGCATTGGGCGCGGCGCAGGCTACCGTCATCCAGTGCCACAATATCCCTTATGGCGACACCCAGGACATTGAGGACGAGATCTGGCCGCCGCTCACGACCGCGCTGGACGCGGCGCGCCAGTCCGTGCGGCTCTATGACGAGGTCTTTGCGAGGCTGGACCTGCGGGCGGACCATCTGGCGACACAGGCGGCCAAAGGCTTCACCACCGCGACCGAACTGGCCGACACGCTGGTGCGCGCCGCGGGGCTGTCATTTCGCCAGGCGCATGCGGTAGTCGCCGCTGCTGTGCGCCAGGCCGCCCGCGGGCCGGACTCCAACATCACGCTGGCGATGGTGCAGCAGGCAGCGCAGCAGACATTGGGCCGCACCCTTGACCTGACCGCCGACCAGGTGGCGCAGGCGCTCGACCCGCTCCATTTTGTGAGCATCCGCAGCGGGCTGGGGGGTGTCGCACCGCAGGCCACGGCCGCGCTGATTTCCGACCTGGCGCGCAGGCTGGACGAGGATGATGCGTGGCGTCAACAGGCCCAACAGCGTCTGCACCAGGCTGACCAGCGGCGCGGCCAGGCGGCTCAGGCCATGCGCCAGTAGCGGTGTCGCGTGCAGGCGAGAACGCGATCATCCTCGCCTGCACAGCGCATACTTACGACGCAAAGAAGTATTGTTCGGGGTGGGTCTGTGCAGGGGAGTTGGAGATGTGCCACTGCCAGATCGACTCCGGTACGTTGCGGAAATTGTTCTTGACGATGCCATACCCCGCATAGTACTTGGTGATGCCAATCGCCCAGAACTGCTCGGCGGCGATGTCCAGGATCTGCCGCATGAGTTCATGTTGTTGGTCTGGGTCTGCCGTGACCAGCAGTTGGTCGTAGAGGGCTTGCTGCTGCTTGGCGGGTTCCGGCGGTTCCTCGCCCATCGTGCCGCCGCTGCGCCACCAGTCGGCCCAGGCGACGCCGTAGATCGATTCGTTGTTGAAGGGCATATACCAGCGTGGGTCCATCACCACGGCGACCCCGTCTGCGCCCGTCCAGACCCCGGCATCGAGGGTATAGGCTTCCTTGCGTTCATAAAAGAGCGACCGTTCGATCACTTGATAATCTGCGTTGACGCCTACTTGCCGCCAGTAGTTGGTGACCAGTTCCATGATCTGGCCCCACGGCTCGAAGGCGGCGGCCACCTCGACGGTGAAGTGAAGCGGCTGGCCGTCGAAGCGCAGCCGCATCCCGTCCTCCCCGCGTTCCAGGCCCAGGTCGTCCAGCAACTGGTTTGCCCGGTCCA
This sequence comes from uncultured Litorilinea sp., assembly GCA_964649925.1. Taxonomy (GTDB): domain Bacteria; phylum Chloroflexota; class Anaerolineae; order Caldilineales; family Caldilineaceae; genus QEUY01. The sequence goes on along the minus strand of CAZYQJ010000066.1, from coordinate 12,143 downwards.
CGTCAAACTCCAGATACTGGGTGGCGAGTTGTTCATGGTAGTGGGGCGACTCGTCCAGCGGCGCAGGCTGGCGCGGTTCGCCCGAACCGACGTAGATCACGTCGATGATCTCCTGGCGGTTGATGGCGTGGGAGAGGGCCACGCGGAAATCCTTCTCCATAAAGACTCGCCGCAGCTCCGGGTCTTGGTGGTGCAGGTTGAGCGCGATCACGCACGGCGATTCAAAGGCAAATTCGACAGTGAAGAAGCGGTAGTCGCCCTGTTCCATGCTGTCGGTAAAGACGGCTTTCCTGTCCGGCGTGGCGATGTGCCGGTCCATCATGTCCACTTCGCCGGACATTGCCTTCAGCGCCAGCACTTCGACATTTTCCACAATGGGATATTCCATCCGGTCAATGTAGGGCAGTTGTTGCCCTTCGGGGTCTACCTTCCAGTAGTAGGGGTTGCGCTCGGCGATGAGTTGGGTCGCCGAGTCCGCGCCGGTGGTCACCATCCAGGCGAAATGAACCGGGCGTTCTTCGGTGATCAGGATGTCCATCTTCGCCTCATAGAGCAGCGGCCAGGTGTCATACTGGAGTTCGGCCATGGCCTGCTCGACGGCTTCGGGGTTGAAGTCGATGTGCCACTGTTGGGCGAAGTGCGCCGGTTGGAAGGGCATCTGGTTGCCCATGTGGTTGATAAACAGCCCGTGGGGGTTATCAAAGACAAAGCGCACCGTCACATCGTCCACCTTCTCCACGCGCCCCAACGCGCCGCCGGGCTGCATCCACTGCGGCTTGACCGGCGTCAGTTCATCGTTGAGCAGCACATGGTCATACCAGTAGACAAAATCATCGGCGGTAAAGGGTTCCCCGTCTGACCAGCGCATCCCTTCATGCAGGTGAAAGGTGAATTCGAGGCCATCCTCCGACACGTCCCAACTGTGCGCCACGTTGGGCACGATGGTGGTCAGGTCGGGCGACCAGCGCAGGAGCGGCTCATAGGCCATCGTGCGCGAAATCCAGGGCCGGTCACTGACGCCCAGCAGCCCGGACCGCCATGTGCCGCCATAGACGCCGATCTGTTCCACCACCTCCACCACCGTGGGTTCCACGGGCAGCCGTTCGTCCACCGGTGGGAGTTCGCCCGCCTGCACCCGTTCTGCCAGTTGCGGCGCTTCTCTATACTTGCCGGTGGCAGGGGCCGCGCCATTGCTCGCAGCAGGGGCCGCGTCCACACCCGCATCGGACGCCGCGGCTGCGGAATCAAGTTGCGCCGCAGAAGGCGCGCCGGAACCACAGGCCGCCGCCACGGTTCCCGCCGCCGCCAACGCTGTGATATGCAAGAACTGCCGCCGGCTGATGGTCTGTCCGCTTCCTCTCAAGGGCATCGCCATGGTGTATTCTCCTTATTCTGTTTTCCGGTAGACTAGGGTAACGCCAAACTCGGTTGCCTTGGGCAGCCCGCGTGCATCTGTTGGGAGCGATGGTGCAGTGTCAAGGGGGATTGGTTTGGGTGGCGTGCCACCCCGTCTTCAGAATCAGCGCTTCCGCCCATCCAGCGACTGGATGAACACGCGCCCTTCCAGGAGGTCTGAACTTCCTGGAATCAGACTTCCTGGAAGGTGTTCAACCGGTTTGCCGTCGTGGCTGACGGGTCAACAGGTAACGTCTTTGCCTTCTTCGCCAAAGATGGCAAGCCGTTCTTCGATGCTGGTTTTGGGCGCGCTTTCGGGGCGATAGTGGAACTGCACCGCCCTCCGGCGCAGTTCAGAGTGATTGGTCGGCGTGCCGTGGTGGATCAGGCTGCTGAAAAGCAGGCAGCCGCCCGGTTTGAGCGGTACGGCGACCGCACCCTGGTTGTTGACATGGGTATCGCAGATCTGCCAGTCGCGACGCTTGAAGTGAACCACCGGCCCCTGGCGATGCGTCCCCGGAATGACGATCATACAGCCGTTATCGGTGGTGGCCTCGTCCAGCGCGATCCAGCAGCCGACGACTTTGGCGTTGAGCGGGAGTTCAAAATAGGCGTGGTCTTGATGCCAGGGTTTCTCCCGGCCCATGCGCGGCGGTTTCAACAGCGCCATGTCCTGGAAGAGGAGCGGCGGCTCACCCATCAAACGCTCCAACACGTTGATCAGCTTGGGGTGGTGCGCCAGCGCATCCAGACGTTCGTCATACTTGACGAACCACATGAATTTGCGGACGTAGTCCTGTTTTTGTTCCGCAGTCATCTCTTCGACCGGCACGCCTTCAGCCGCGCGCTCGTACATCACGCCCTTGAAGTCGGGCACCGCGCCGGAGAGCAGATGAAGCAGGCCGGACAGCGCAGACTCGACCTCTTGCGCGGTAAAGGCGTTGTGGACGACAAGATACCCCTGTTCGTCAAAGCGGGCAAGGTCGTCGTCGGTGATGCTGTCGAAGCCCTGCACCCCGTCGGCGATGGCGTCAAAGTGGTAGAGGTTGGGGTCGTACTCGGTGGACAAACCGTTATCGTAGATGCGTTCAGCCGTAGATGGGGCCGCCATGTTCCCTCCTTGGTGGAAACTATCCGTCGATTGATCCGTTCCGGGAATGCCGTATTATAGCCTAGACCGGCTGCGCTTGTGGTGGACGATTTGACCCAAATGGTGTACGATCTTATCACCACACCGAAGCACCACACTGTCTCCCTGCCCGCCGCCCGCAAAAACATACATGATCTTCCGATGACGATGTTGCCGTCCACCTTTGTTGATTGGCGGCTCAATCGCAAGGCCAAGCACCTATCCTCCAATGCGCGCCGCCAATGCCAACAGCATGCGCTCCTTTCCACGCTTTTTGTCACCGGCGTGGGGCATATCACGCGCGGGTTGGGGCATCGTTTTGAGCGGCAGACGATTGACGAATATATCCTGCTGTACTGTGTGGAGGGCCAGGGCTGGCTGCGTTCGGGCAGCGTAATCCACCCTATGCAGAGCGGGGACGTCGGGATTGTCCTCCTGGGGACGCCCCACGCCTATGGCGCGGATGACGCTGACCCGTGGAGCCTGTATTGGGCGCATTTTGGCGGTTCGCAGGTGGCCGCGTTCCTGGATCCGCTCGGCCTCACGCGCGATGCGCCAGTGCTTTCATTGGCCTCGCATGAATGGTCAAGCCTGGCACAATCATTCAAGGCCATGCTTGCCCTGCTCAACGTGGATACAAGCTTTCCCTACCTGCTCAACGCGGGGGTCTATCTGCGCCAGATCCTCAGCACGCTGGTGCTGGCGAGGGTTGCCACGCCCCCTTCGCACGACGAAGTGACGGAGGTCGAGGCGGCCATCCAGTTTATGCACGCCAACATCACCGGCACGCTGCGGCTGGAAGACCTGGCGCTGCGCGTCCACCTCTCGCCGTCGCATTTCTGCCGCCTCTTCCGCGAGCAGACAGGCCGCGCTCCCATCGACTATTTTATCTGGCTCAAGATTGGCCGCGCCTGCGAACTGCTGGACAACACCGACATGAAGGTCGGGGAGATCGCCCACTTTCTCGGCTATCACGACACGCACTACTTCTCGCGCCAGTTCAAGCAGATCACCGGCCAATCTCCCCGTGCCTTCCGGTCGGCGTGTCGCGCTGGTCAGCGCGGTATGGGGTATCACACCTAGACCCGGGTCACGCCAACGGGATGACCTGCCCAGGGCCGGATGCAAACGCCTCGAAGATGCGCGTCACCTGCCACGCCTGGTCGAGCGTGCCTTTGCGCGGCGGCCTGTTCTCCAGGATCGCACGCGCAAATTCGTTGATCTCGTTGTAATAGCCCAACAAAAAGAGCCCTTTGTTATAAAGCTGCCCCAGCGAGAACTCCGGCTGCCAGACGGCTGTCGCTTCATCCGGGCCGGGCGAGTAGAAGTTAGGCACATCGCCATAGCCCAGGCGCGGCAGCCGGTGATAGCTCACACGCATGTTGTTCTCGACTACGATGTGCCGCCGCGAATCTGAGATCAGTACGGTGCGTTCCATGCCATCGGTCGACGCCGCGCCGTGGGTAAATGCCAGCGTGGCGAGCGCGCCCGACGCAAAGGTAAAGATGGCTACCCCTGCGCCGCTGGCGCTGCGTTCATAGTAGAGGCTAGACGGCATGCCCATCAGGTAGATCAGCAAGGCGCAGGGGTGGCAGAGATGGTCAAGAAAGCCGATAGCAGGCCCGGCCGCCTGGCGATCCGCCAGATAGCGGCGAAATTCCTCGACCGTGGGGATGTACTGCGGGTATTCCAGCCGCGCCAGGCTCAGGCGGCCAAAGTCGTCGCGGCCCATCAACTCTTTGGCCTTCTCGTTGGCAGGGAAGAACATCTTCTTCAGCCCGACCATGACGTGTTTGCCTGCGCGTGTCGCGGCCTCCTGCATGTGTTCGATCTCGGCGCAGGAGGCTGCAGGCGGTTTCTCGGTCCAGACGTGACACCCGCTCTGGAGGCAGTCCACGGCCAGCGCAGGGTAGCGCGGCCTGCCCTGTTCATCGTACCCGGTCACGATGAAGACCGCATCCAGTTCTTCCTGGCGCAGCATCTCGCGATAGTCCTGATAGGCACGCTGCGCGCCGAACTTCGCCGCAAACGCTTTGGCCTTATCCAGGTCGAGATCGCAGGTTGCGACCAGGTTGACCGGCGCAAACTGGAAGGTCGGGTAGATGTTGCGGAAGGAATGCGAACCGCAGCCGATGAACCCGGCCCGAATCTCCGGCTCATCGACCAGCGCGCCCTTGAAACTGATACGCATGGCGGATCCCCCTCTGAGTGGTATTGGATTCGTAGGGCTTCAACAGTACCATCATCGGGATATGACTGGAAATTCGGTGATGCGCAGGTTTGTACAGCCGTACGGGATCAAGGTCAGCTCTTCCAATGCGCCCGCACACCCGCTGCGGTCTGCCGGGAGTTCGCCCGCGGATCCGTCGCGCAGTTCCCACCCAGGCAGGCGGCAGCCCTTCACCACGGCAGATATGGGCGCGCCTTCAGGCGAGAAGGGCAGGTCGCCCAGCGGGTGTTCGGTAAACGCCATCTCCAGGGAATCCCCCTCCACAGCCAGGGCGTAGTTCCAGGGTGTGGTGGGATAGACTTCCCAATCGCCGTGGGGCAGGGCGCGCAGCGGGTCGTCGGCGTGGACGCGTCGCCAGTCCTCGCCGATCTTGAGGGCATAGACCAGCGGGCCGCGTTCTACCGCCACAGTCTGCTGAGGCCGCTGGCGCAGCCGGGGCGTCATCGGCAGGGTAAGCGTCATCTGTTCGGTGCCTTGCCAGGTGCGTTCGACGGCATGGAACGTGCCCGGCTGCGGGAACTCCACCGTCCCATCGGGCAGGCGCAGCGAGGCATTGGCCGCCCATTCGGGGATACGCAGCCGGATCGGGAAGCGGGCGGGCGCGGAAATCGTCACCTCAAAGCGCAGCGTCTGCCGGAATGGGTACTCGGTCATCAACTTGACCTGGACATCCGTCCCGTTGACCTGGCAGGTGACGGCGCTGGGCGCATAGGCGACCGCTGCCAGCCCACCCTCGGCGGTACGCATCCAGGTATGGGCAGCGAACTTGGGCCACCCCTGGCTGAAATTGGCGGTACAGCAGCCAAAGTGCGGCTCCAGCCCAAAGATGTTGGCGTCAGGGTCGTTGGTCGTCCAGCCGCGGCCTTCACGGATGCTGCATTCGACCTGGTTAACCTGCTGGTCATACTGGTGCGCCCACATGTCAGGCGAGAAGGTAGCAGGCAGCGCGTTGAACGCAATGCGCTCCAACTGGTCGCCCCAAGCGGGGTCGCTCAGGATCGCCAGGAGGAGTTCCAGCGAGTACATAGTTTCCACCACGGCGCAGAGTTCCGTCCCCTGGATCGGGCTGGTTCCGGCGATGCACTCGTCGCCGGTGATGACGCCGGTCACCATGCCGTGATAGCGGGCGTGTTTGGCGAGGATGTCATAGACCGCGGCGCGGTCGCGTTCCTCGCCGCTTAGCTGCCACCACAGCCCATGCGCCTTGACGGCCATGGCGTTGTTGACCACATGGCCCATGAAGTTCCACCGGCCTGTGGGCGTGCGCTCGGTCAGCGGCCAGCGTGCGAAGAAGTCTCCCCAATCAAACCCCTGTGCGTGGAGTTTGACCGCCAGGTCGAGCAGCCACGCTTCTGGTCGCCGCGCATAGAGCCAGTAGATGCCGATCAGCGATTCAAACCAGCGGTACATCGCCCAGTTGTGCAGCGGATGCCGGTCGATCCAGCGGTCGAGCCAGCCCAGGTTGCGCGCAACCGCCTCGACCACACGTTCATCCCCTGTGGCTTCGTGGTATTGGGTCAACATCTTGACCGCCAAGAACTGCGGCCAGATGTCGGGCATGCTCCCTTCTTTCGGCTGGGGGCCGAGCCAGCCATCGGCGGCCTGGTGGGTCAAGATATAGTCGAGATGGCGCGAGACTTTTTCCTTCAGGCGCGCATCGTCGAGCAGGTAGGCGAGCGGCACAACGCCATCCAGCCAGTAGGGCGCGCGTTCCCAAGCGTCGGCGTTGCCGCCAAACCAGGCACTGTTTTGGATATCGGGCCAGAACTCATCCAGCGCGCCGCTCAAGCTGTTGGCCTGGAGTGCTAGCTGCGACTTCAGCCACCCCAGGGGCTTCACCTGTCCCAGCGGCAGCGGCTGGAAATTCGGCGGCGTCAACTGCAACGGCTCCATGCGAAACCTCCTATTGCAAAGCAGGATTTATCGACACTTGAATGCGTGATGCGTGAAACATCACGGAATACTTTGATGGTCTCGGTCGCGAATTCTGTACCAGCAGAGCAACCCTTCCCGGCTTGCCAAGGGGGGATGCGCCCCCTCAGGTGTGTCTAGGTAGGCAAAGGCGACCGAAGAATAGGCATAGGGGCGAAGCCGTTCCGCCGACCAGGGATTGAGAAACAACATGCGAAAGCGTGTGCGAAAGAGCATCGCGTCCGCTTCGTGGAAACGGTACATAGCGACCATCGCATTGAGCGCGTCTTTGACTGGAACGCCATGTAACGGGCCGGAGAAACAGCCTTCGCGAAAATACCATCCGCCCAAGAAGTAATCCTCTAGACCGGTTCCGGCAAAGCGGGGCGTCTCCCAGTCCTCGTCGACGTAGACATACTCCGGCGCTTCTAGAAAGCTCAGGTAGTTTTTGTCCTGCCCCTGCATCGAGAGGGTACACCCCACGTAGCTCCCCGACCCGCGCAGTTCAGCAATCAGCGCCGGTTCGTGCCCGGCATGGCGACCCGTATGGAACTGGGCATGTAGATAACCAGGTGCAGACCAGGGCGGCTCGACTAGTTGATACAGCACGTTCATAAAGACCACTGTATCCATGGCGTCATCCATGTTTTCGACTTCGATGCGAAATCCGTGTGAAAACGGCATGACGAATTTGCAGAAGAAGCCGCCGCTCGACATGCCCACATAGTTTGACGTGAAGTTCGCTGTCTCGCACAGGCCGACCCCAAAGAAATCACCGACGGGCGCTTCAATCGCAGGGGTGCTAGCCCCGTCCCAGTAGACACGGATGATCAGCGTCTTCAGAATGGTTGCAGAGACAGGGCCGCCCGGCTCCCAGTGACGCCAAAACCAGCCTGGAAAAGTCATCCACAAACTGCTGATGTACCCGGAGCCTTGGACCTCGCCGACAGTGACCTTGTGTCCATGGGGAACAGGAATCACTTTATTGCGCTTGTCCAGGTCAAAGGTGCTTAACTGGTGCGTGGTTGCGGTGTGGGGGTGTAACGGCAGTGGTTGTCCATACAGGGTGGCGATCATGCTGCGTCCTTCCAGGCCGAGACTTTCGCGTCACCCGATCCCTGTTTGGATGGCGCGAAAAAGTGGGTGGATGTGAGAGTCCGGACGTCGACCGACGCCCGGACTCGAAAACTTGCCAGGTAAATCCAGTGGACGTTAGGCGCCTAGCAGGTCGTTGACCCTCTCCGCAATCGAGGCACACGCCTCTGCCGCGGGCTTTTCGTTGAGGGAGACGAGATCCAGCTCTTCCGTAGCGATCTCCATAAGCTCACGCCAGTTGGGTGTGAACGGAACATCGCGTGCGACAGCAATGCTGTCGACCATGACTTGTTTTTCCTCCGGCGGGAGCGGCTCAAACATGTCAGGCTGTCGCGCCTCTGCAACCCGCTTGAGGACGGGGATCCCGGCCAGCGCGTTGTCTACGAGGATGTTTTCAGCCGTATCGCCCACAAAGAACTTGATGACCTCCCAGGCCGGGTCTACATGGGTCGCGCCCCGGAAGATGATATAGCCATCCACATAGATTGGGGTGGCCGCGTTGACCTGCTGCGGGAACGGCGTCACACCCCACTCGTAGTCCTCGATAGACCGCATGAAGTTCATCATCCACTGGCCTTCTTGCAGCATGGCTACGCGCCCGGTGCGGAACATCTCATCTGCCGGAAGCGTCTGCACCGCGGCAGGCTGTGGCGCGGCCATATCCTCCCACATGATGGCCTGGAGGAATTCCATTGCTTCGACGGCTTCCGGTTCGTCAAAGACACAGCGTGTCTTGTCGTCGCTCAGGAAATTGCCGCCATTCTGCCACACATACTGCAGGGATCGCTCTGGGAAGAAGTTGATGTTCAGGCCATACTGTTTTTCGGCCCCTTCGCCGCTGGCGATCTGGCTTGCTGCCTCGCGGAAGGTCGCCCAGTCCCAAGTGTCGTTCCAGTCTAGGCTGGGGAGGTCCACCCCAGCATCGGCAAAGAGCGTCTTGTTGACGTAGTTGACCATCGTATAGATGCCGATAGGCATCCCCCACAGATTGGAGCCGAAGCGATAGGGGCCAAAAGCGTTCTCATAATAGTCGTCAAACGGGAAGGCATCTCGATCCGCCAGCGGCCCCAAGTCGACCAACTGCTCGTTGGCAATGTAGGCAGGCATATAGGCCACACCCATGCGCCCAATGTCCGGCGGATCCCCAGCGGCGATCTGGGCCGTCATCTTCTGGATATACTCATCCCAACTGCCGGGCAAGCGCTCCAGGTTGACGGTGACGTCTTCGCTCTGCTCGTTCCAGGCGTTACTGATCCCTTCCCAGCCGGGCATTTCGTCCACGCCCGCCACAATGGTGAACCGCACCGTAGTGCCTTCAGCACTCGGCTGCGCCCCCGTTCCGCTCTCCCCGGCATCAGTGGTTGGGCTGGTCGCAGCCGGTGTACAGGCTGCCAGCCAACTCATACCGGCCACTGCGCTGACGCCCTTTAGAAAACCACGACGAGTGATTTTGGATTGCATTTAGAGTAGCTCCCTTTCATAGAGATAGATATCTTCTGCGAGTGCACAATCCACCTTTGCGCTCGCAGATACAAACACAGACTTACGCCTTCATGCCAGTGAGCGTAATGCCCTGGATGAAGTACCGTTGTGCGGCGATGTAAATGATGAGAACCGGGATCAGTGCGACCGCTGCCGCTGCCATGAGCAGCGACCAGTTGGATGTGTACAGTCCCTGAAACGATGCGACCATCAGGGGAACGGTGAACTGCTCTTGGGTGTTGAGAAATACCAGCGGCCCCAGAAAGTCGTTCCAACTGCCCATAAAGGTAAAGATCGCCAGCGCGCTGGCCGGTGGCCCAGACAGCGGCAACATGATATGCCAGTAGGTTCGCCAGGGGTTGCACCCGTCAATCTTGGCTGCATCCTCCAGGTCTGAAGGGATGGTCATGTAGTACTGGCGCATCAGAAACACACCGAAGGCGCCGCCCAATGCCGGGGGAACGATCAGGGGCAGATGGGTGTCAATCCACCCGATATATGAATAGAGGATGTACGTCGGCACGAGTGTCACCTGACCGGGGATCATCATCGTCGCCAGCAGGAGAATAAAAAGAAAATTCTTGCCTGGAAACGTAAGTTTGGCGAACGTGTAACCTGCCAGCGAGGCCGTTAATACCGATGAAGCAGTGACGATGACGCTGATTTTGAGGCTGTTCACGTAGGCCTGGCCCATCGGCAGAACCGTCCATGCATCCAGGTAGTTCTGCCACACAATTGGCGACGGGATCCACTGCGGCGGGTAGATAAAGACGGTCCCCTCCGATTTGAGCGAAGTAGACAGCATCCAGAGAAACGGTAGGAGTGTCAGAAAGCCGGTCGTCAACAGGATCAGGTGCAGCAGCAGATGTCCAACGAGTCTCGCCCGTTTGACGCCCAAGCCGGTTTGCGCCCGTGCCTGGGGAAACGACCTAGCGGGTTGTGAGAAATCAATTTGCTTATTCATAGTGAACCCAACGAGAATACCTAAACTGAACGAGCGTGGCAGCCATGATGATGACAAACAGAACCCATGCCAACGCTGCCGCCTGACCCATGTTGAAGAAACGGAAAGCCAGGTTGAAGATGCGCAGCACCAGCACATGGGTCGCATTTGCCGGGCCGCCGCGCGTCATCATATAGACCTGGCCGAACACCTGGAATGATCCGATTAGCGTCACAATCAGGATGAAAAACGTGGTGGGCGAGAGCATGGGCAGCGTGATGTGCCGGAACTCCTGCCACCGATTTGCGCCGTCGATCTGCGCCGCTTCATAGAGATGGTTGGGAATCCCCTGCAGCCCTGATAAAAAGATCACCATGTTATAGCCCATACCATGCCACACAGACATAATGATGATCGACGGCATGGCCCATTTCAAGCTGGTCAGCCACCCAGGCCCTTGAATGCCTATCTTGGATAGAAGGAGGTTGATGACGCCAAAGTCTGGGTTATAGAGCCAGGACCAGACAAGCGACACGGCGACCACCGAAGTGACCACGGGCATGAAGAAGATCGTTCGATAGAATACCCGAAAGCGGATCGACGTGTTGAGGGCCAGAGCTAGGAGAAGGGACACCAGGATACTGAGCGGGACAAGACCTACGGTATAGTATGCCGTATTGCCGAGCGAGCGCCAGAACAACGGCTCTTGGAATTCTGTGCGGTAATTCTCCAGCCCAATCCAACTGGGCGTAAAACCCATCTGCCACTCGGTAAAGCTGATAAAGAGGGTGGCAACCGCTGGCCCCAGTACAAAAAGGAGCGTGCCGATCATAACGGGGGCAATAAAAAGATAGGCCCACCACGTATCGCGCGGCAGCCTACGTTGTCTTATATGTGCATGTGCCATTTCAACTCCTGCAAGACTTCAGAACAACCGAACTGCACCCCATGCTAGGGCAGACCTGAGCCGAAAACGGCCCCGACAATGGAATCTAGTGCTTCTTTTGGTTACCCACAGTTAGGGCGAAGATAGAACGTAACGTCGATGGTTGCTTTTCGGCTACCCATTCCGTCGCAATTACGTGTCTGCAATTGCTACATTTTTCACAATATACTGTACGCCACTTCCGCAAGTATTTCAAATCCTTGAAGGTGGCTTCAGGCCAGCGCGCCGGACATGACCTATAAGATGCATGGTTTCCGGCGCGCTGGCTGTAATATCCCTTTATGTTTACCGTTCGCTCTCCTGCGCCGCCATCTGGCCCACGAACCAGCGCAGTTGGACCGAGTCAGGCGTCAACACGGCTTGGGGGTTGGTGACGGTGATGGCGCGCTGCTCACCGGCCTCCAGGTCAAAATAGTTGTCATCGAGGCGGGTTCCCTCCAGCGGCACTTCCAGATGCACCAGATAGGTGTAGGCATCGGCGCGCACTGCGACGCGCAGCGTGTGGTCGTCCACCTGTTCGACGGCCCATTCGGGGGTGGCCTGTGCGAACGCTAAATCCTTGATGGGATAGAAGAAATGGCGGTTGGTCGGGAAGGTTTGCTGGGCGCTCCGCACGACGGCATAGCGGTCGCGACCTGGCATGGGCTGGCCGCGCCAGACTTCCTGGCTGGACTGCGGGGGCACATGGAAGGAGACGGTCTCCTCCATCAGCGTCTGGCCTGCGAAACTGCGCACACGGACGATCACCGTTTCCGCGATGGCCTGCTGCGTGTCGTTGGTGATCCAGAGCGCCAGCGCGCCGTCGTCTAGCTCTTTGAACGAAGCCAGCACCGGCGCATAGACGCGCTTGGCGTAGTAATACCCGGCCTTGCCAAAACCGTAGTAGTCCATCACCGCCCAACTCAGCACCGGCCAGCAGTCGTTGAGCTGCCAGAAGAGCGTGCCGGAACAGTGCGGCTTGCGCCGCCGGTAGTGTTCCACGCCGAACTTCAGCCCTTCCGCCTGCGCGATC
>CAZYQJ010000065.1:0-13918 GCA_964649925.1 uncultured Litorilinea sp. | reverse complement strand
GTCCACTGCCATCGCCACCGCGGGGCTGGCCGAAGCGTTAACCGAACCCGGCCCGTTCACCTTCTTTGCGCCGTCCAACGCGGCCTATGAACGCGTGCCCGCCGCCGAGATGGATGCGCTGCTCAACGACAATGTGCGTCTGGCGCGCACCATGCAGTATCATGTGGTGGCCGACCGCGTCACGGTGGCAGACCTGGCCCGGCTGGGAATGGCCCTTTCGACTATGGGGCAGGCCATCACCATCAGCGCAGACGACAGCGGCACGGTGCTGGCGAACGGCGCGCCGGTCCTGGAGAGCATCGAAACCGCCAATGGCATCATCCATGTGGTGGATGGCATCCTGATCCCGGCTGATGAATAACCACAGCGCCCATCTCTGCCTGCCCGCCGCGGCCAGCCCGTCACAACACGACCGCACATCACAGCAGGAGAGATCGTCCATGTCTCGCATCAAATCGCTGATCGCACAATTAGGGTATCAGGCGGATAACCAGGTGGATCAACTGCGGGCGCGGCTGCGCCAACGGCTGGGCTATCGCTATGCACCGCTGCAAATCATCCCCTACCGCACCTTTGGCACAGCCGAGGAGATCATGCTGGCCGGTCGCGTGCTGGAAACCGCCGAGGACTTTGAGCCGGAGGACGACGATACGCTGTGGGATAACCTGGAGGCCATGTACCGCCGCTTTGCTTCCAAAGAGGTGCCGGGCGTGCAACTGTCCGCCCGCTACGAATCGGCCACAGCGAACACCGTCACCGACAATGAAGGCTACTTCCAGACCACCCTGCAAATTCCAGCCCACTCGACCCCGCCAGGGGGCTGGATCAAGGTGCAGGTCGAAACGCTGAACAGCGCCGACTTCGGGCAGGAACGCAGCGCAGCCGAGGCCGACGTCCTGATCCCGCCCGCCACCGCCACCTATGGCGTCATCAGCGACATCGACGATACAGTGGTGGTCAGCCACGCCTTCAACCTGCTTAAGATGGCGCGCATGCTTTTTCTCAACAACGCACGCACGCGCATGCCTTTTCCCGGTGTGGCCGCCTTTTACCAGGCGCTTCAACGCGGGGCAAGCGGGCATGACCTGAACCCCATTTTCTATGTCTCCAGCAGCGCGTGGAACGTCTATGACCTGCTGGTGGACTTTATGCAACTGAACGAAATCCCCTCCGGCCCGCTGCTGCTGACCGACTATGGGGCCAACCAGAGCGGGTTTCTCTTCTCAGGTCATAGCGTCCATAAGATGCAGGCGATCCGGCGCATCCTGGATACCTACCCTCATCTTCCGTTTATCTTGATCGGAGACAGCGGGCAGCGTGACCCCGAGATCTACCAGCGTGTCGTGGAGGAATATCCGGGGCGTATCCTGGCGATCTACATTCGCGATGTGACCCAAGCGGATCGCGCCGCTGAAATCCAGGTCATCCGCGACGCGCTCCAGGCGGGCAATGTGCCCATGCTGCTCGAAGCCGACAGCATGGCCGCCGCGCGCCACGCAGCCGCCCAGGGTTACATCCAGCCTGAGGCGCGCGCCGATGTCAGTGAAAAGGTCGAAGAAGACCAAAGCGCGCCGACCGTAGTCGAGGCCGCAGTTGAAGCGATGACGGAAACCATCCATGATCAACCAAAACAGCAATCATAACGACGCAACGGACCTGGCAGCAACTGATCCCGCTGCCCTAGCCGATGAGGCCCACCTCGTCTATGTCAGCGACGAGATGCCGGGATATGCGCGGCAGCGGCGCGGGCGCGGCTTTAGCTATGTAGACCCACAGGGCCGCGCCGTCACCTCCAAAGAACTGCGCCAACGCTTTACCGCGCTCGCAATCCCCCCGGCGTGGACCTCTGTCTGGATCTGCCCCGACCCGAACGGCCATATCCAGGTGACGGGGCGCGACGATCAGGAGCGCAAACAGTACATCTATCACCCTCGTTGGGATGAAGTCCGCAACCGCACCAAGTTCGACCGCATGATCCGCTTTGCCGAAGCGCTGCCTACCCTGCGCGCCCAGGTAGACGCCGACCTGCGCCAGCAGGAACCGACCTTTGAAAAGGTTATGGCCCTGGTCGTGCGTCTGCTGGATGACTCGCTGATCCGCGTGGGCAATGCGGAATATGCTGACCAAAACGGGAGCTACGGGCTGACTACCCTGCGTGATGACCACGTAAAACTCAGTTCAAATCGGCTCGTCTTTGAGTTTTCGGGGAAGAGCGGCAAGGAACAGCGTGTCGAGATCAAGGATCGGCGGCTGGCCCGGCTGGTGCGCCAATGCCAGGAACTGCCCGGCCAGCAGCTTTTCCAGTATCGCAACGCCGAGGGAGTACTTCAGCCGGTGCGATCCAGCGAGGTCAACGACTATTTACACGCCTTTACAGGCGAACACTTCACGGCCAAGGACTTTCGCACCTGGGGCGGCACTGTGGCCGCGGCCGAAGCCCTGTATACGATCGGCCCCTGTGAGACCCCAAAAGAGGCCCAAGCCGCGCTGCGCGATGCCGTCAAGTCCGCCGCAGAACGGCTTGGTAATACGACCACCGTCTGCCGCCAGTACTATATCCACCCGACCATCCTGAAGGCGTATGAAGAAGGGCGGCTCTGCGCCTGGATCGACAAGGTCGCATCCACCCATCAGGATGCACCGCATGGGCTGAATGCGACCGAGCGTTCCGTCTATACGCTGCTTCAGGCAGCCGAGGCAGAAGAACAAAAATAGGCAGCGAGGCTTATTCTTTATGCAGTTCGCGGTCGTGATAGACCTGCAAGATACGGTGTGCATCCGCTGCGCGCTCCGGCGTCGCATAGACGACCACCAATCGCGTGCCTTTGGCTAAACTGTCCTCGTAGACAAACTGATCCGTTTCCACCTTGTTGCGCCCGATAATCCAGCCGAAGACAGCCCCCATGAACGCCCCGGCCGCAGCAGAGGCCAGGAAGATCAGCCAGGGGTTGACGCTGATATTCAAGGCCATGTTGGGGAAAAAGGACTGGTAGATCGCAAAGGCCAGTCCAAACAAGCCGCCGACCAGCGCGCCCGTCAGCGCGCCGCCCCCCACCGTCGCGCCCATCGAACGCCGGATTTCCCGCGGCTCAACCCGGTGGACCGGTAGATCATCGACGTCAAAGACTTCGTACTCTGCCGGTGTAAACCCGTTGCGCTGCAGCAAAGCCACTGCCTCATCTGCTGCGCGCCCCTGCTCAAAGACGCGCGTCACCGGTTCAGTGTAGCCATCGAGGCTTAACTCGACCAGCCGGTCATACCCGGCGGCGATCTGGTTGCGCTGCTGCTCAATCAGGTCGCGCACAGCCCCCGGCAGGTTGAGCCGCAGCGCCTGGGTATACATCTGGAGCAATTTGCGCTCCCCGTCGATCACGCCATCCATGGCCACCTTACGCCGGTCTTCCCGGCCCAAGGTCATGGAGGCGGCAATATCGTCGACCCCCTGCTTGACCGTATCACCCGCCTCTTCGGGTTGGCCATTGCCAGGTTGGGAGATCATGGTGAGCTGGCGGGCAAACGCGGCCCGTTGTTGTGCATAGGCATGGAGTAAGAGCTTCACGCCGCGCGTTTCGATGTTTTCGGCGGCATGGTTGAGTTCTGCTTCCTGGACGGCACACTGTTGCTGAAGTGGCGCTAGCTCGGCCACATCGGCATAGGAAACCGCGTCATCCGGCGCGGGGTAAAAGGCCATGTCCGATTCAGTACGCATAGTAGTTCTCCACTCTGTGCAATCTTGTTGTCTGCCGGGGCTTTCCCAACAGCGCGTGTGCTTGACGATTCCATGGCATATAGCGGGTTCATCGGCAGCCGCCCAAAAGAAAAGCCGGTCCCTCTCCACTCGGACGAGGACCGACTTCGCCAACGATCAATCTGGATTCCTATCGGGATTGGTGGTTGCGTTAAGCTCTTTCAAGTGAAATGTGCTGCCGCAATACCGGCTCATCCGAGTGCAGTTCACCATCCACGTCGCAGCCTGCAGACACCGGTGGCCCGTACTACTCTCACTCTGTACAACCTCTCACTACTACCTCTCGCCGGAGAACGATCCTGCTTGCCCTTGCTCGCGCCGCCGATTCGTGTACCGTGATATACGTCCTCACACCGGCTGTGCTCGCCTACAGGCTGCGACGTTGACCCTAGTCTATCAGTAGGCCGGGCGGATTGGCATAGATAATAGCCTAGTCCACGGGTAGAGAAAAAGTCATGTACCGTTCCCTACCCAACCGGCCCCTGGCTAGTAATCCCAGATGCCGCCGATCTCGGCCAATGCTTCGCTGTCCAAAACAGCGATCCGGCGATACCCGAGGCTCAGGATCTCGGCCTGCTTGAAATCGCGCAAAACGGCGCTCACGGTCTCGCGATAAGTGCCCAGATAATCAGCAAGGGCCTGATGGCTCAACCCTTCCACCACGCCTTTCTCGTTGGCCAGATCCCAGATCAGATTTGCCAAACGCTCCGGCAACTTGCGATAGGCAATATCTTCCAGGTTATCTTCTACCTGCGCCAGACGCCGCCCATAGGTCTGAAGTAGCGCCCATGTCAGGATGGGATACTGCACCATCAGCGACCGTGTTTCCCTGGCCGGAACAGACCAGACGGTTACCTTATCCGCAGCCTCGGCGATGACGCTGGAAATAGCCGGTTCTTCGAGTGGCCCCTGTCCGAAAATCGAACCCGGCTCCAGCGTAGTCACGATCAAACGCCGCCGACTGTCGCTACTACACACCAGATGCACGCTCCCCTCCATGACGACATACATGGTCTCGGCCAATTCGGAGGGAGTCGCAATCGTCTCACGCGGGGAATACTCTTGAATCTGAATCATCCTATCCAGGGTGGCATCCGTGGCGCGCAGTTCGCTCAACATCGACGCGAAGTTTTGTGTATTGGCAGGCAACACCGGGGCTGTTCCGGCAAAGGATGGCTCAATCTGATCCCGATAACTCATGGTCGTTCACCTTTCCCGTGTAACGCCCACACAGCAGGGGGCAAAGCCTGTGTGGGCAATGCGCTTAGCAGCCGTTGTCTCAGACAGCCGCCATCTGTTGGGGTCTGCATAGTGCAGCCGTGACCTCTATCTGAGACCAGGATAAGCTACCCGAGATATGTTAACGAGCCATCAAGATATAGAACCTTGGTATAGGTGTAGATAGAGAGGAAACGCCAAGCGGGTGGGAACTACTTACGAGGACTTCGGAGAGATCTAGCTACTACTTACCATGCCGTTCAAACAGCCTGCCCGCTATCAGGACAAGCACGACTAATGCGGTCGCGCCGACAGCCAGCACATAATGGCTGATGGCAACGCTGATGCCTACAGCGGCGACGAACAGCAGCGATGCACCGGTCGTCAGCCCCTGCACCTGATCCCTATTTCGCATTTGGATGATCGTCCCTGCGCCGAGAAAACTGACCCCGGTGATCACGGCCTCGACGATACGGATCGGGTCCGTGCGCACGGTCGAGGTCGTGTCAGAGACTTGGAGAGAAACCAGAATATCGCCGATGATGACAAATAGGGCCGCCGCGCCCGCAACCAGCATATGCGTCCGAAACCCCGCAGGTTTATCGGATATTTCACGCTCCCAGCCGATAACGCCCCCTAGCGCCATCGCCAGCAGGATATTCCCCAAAATCACCAGTTCAGACAGATCAATCCATTCCATCAGGCGTTGACCTCCGATTGCCTGCGGTGAACGTGATCCACCAGCCCCCGCATCGAGTTCATAAACTCCTCCACGTTCCCCTTCATCACATAATCCCATGCCCCCAGCCGGATCACCTGGTCGCCGTAAACAGCCTCTTCGTTGCCGGAGACGACCAGCACAAACAGCTTGGGATAACGCCGCTTCAGTTCACGCAGCAGGTCGATACCGTTCATCTCACCTGGCAGCGATACATCGAGCACGACGATATCGGCCTTCGCAGCAGGCAGCGCGGTGAGCGCTTCCTGGGCTGAAGCAGCCTCACCACAGATCTCCATCTCTGGATCACGGGACAGGAACGATACATACCCTCTACGGACGACTGGATGGTCTTCGACGATAAAGATGCGCGCCATGCGGCTGTCACTCCCCAAGTGAATGCTTGTCGAACACATTAGGTTGAATTTGATTAGGCAGTAAGATCTCCACCTGTGTACCTTGGCCGGGCGCCGATTGGATCGCCAGATCGCCGCCGAAAAGCGCCAGCCGCTCCCGGATGCTGTGCAGGCCAAAACCACTGTCCTGCTGATTCTCCACCGTTTCGGCCAGTGAATTGATGTCAAACCCGATGCCCGAATCCTCGACCCGGAGCACCAGTTCGTTTTCCGTCTCGAGCAGCACCAGGCGCGCCTGGTTGCTCTGGGCATGTTTGACCACATTGAAGAGCAGTTCGCGCACCAACTGAAAGATCAGCACGCGCAGGTCTTCACTGGGCATCCGCGGGTCACAGCGCAGATCCAACTCCACGCGCAGGTCGTGTATCTTGTGCATCTGAGTCGCCAGCCAGGAAAGCGCCGCGCCCAACCCTTCCGATTTCAGCACAGGCGGGCTAAGTTCTACCGTCAGCGTACGCGTAGAGTGGATGGCCTCGTTAAGCAGCGTTTCCATCTCGGCCAGATGTTCCTGCATCTTGGCCTGCACCTCCTCAGGCATATCCAGCTTGATCAGATAAGTACGCATCTGGATGCCGTACAACATCTGCTGCACATGGTCGTGGAGGATTTGGGCAATGCGCCGCCGCTCCCGCTGTTCGGCCAGCGTCAACGCCGAGGCCAGCGCACGCACCTGCCGGTGGGAGCGTTCTAGCGCCATCGTCTGTTCAGTGAGTTTCGCCTGTTGTTCGGCCAGATTGCGCTGCAGCCGGACCTTTTCAATGGCATGTTCCACGGCGCGTGACAGCGCGGACCGTTCCAGGCGGCTCTTGACCAGATAATCCTGCGCCCCGTGCTGCATCGCCTCCACGATCAACTCAGGGCTGTCTTCCCCGGTCAACAAGATCACGGGGATATAACGCTGTACAAAGATGGGTACCAGATCAACGCCGTCGATATCGGGCAAGTGATGGTCAAGCAGCACCGCATCGGGGCTGGCCGCCTCGATCTGCTTCAACGCCTCGTCCCCGGTGCTTACATCATCGACAAGAAAGGGCTCACCCAGGAGGCGGCGAACCATCTCCCGGTCGATATCGTCGTCTTCGACCAGCAGCAGATGGAACCTCGCGTTAGCCATTATCCGTTCTCACACGGAAACTCCACAATGCGCCAATAGGCGTCGAGCAGCGAGATCAGATCGATAAAATCCTTTCCGGCGCGCGCCTTGAGCAAATAACCGGCGATCTGCTCATTATAGGCGGCCATAATATCCTCGTCTCGATCCGAGGTCGTCAACACAAACACGATGCTCTGCTTGAATTCCGGGTCCTGGCGCAAGGCTTGTAGGAACTCGATGCCGTTCATGCGCGGCATATTGATGTCAAGCAGGATCATGTAGGGCCGGGGCAGGGGTGCGTGGCCGTTCGTCCCGCGCAGGGCGTGAAAGGCTTCGATGCCGTCCGGTACGACCGTAAACGGGTCGCCAATTCGCTGATTCTTGAAGCCCCGCACAATGGCCTCCGCATCCACTTCATCGTCATCCACCAACAGGATATGAACTTGCTTTGTTGTCATCCAACGATCTTTCTAAGCATGTTTGATGGCGATTGAACTCTAGGCCATAGTCTCCGGCCATGTAAAATAGAAGGCGGCCCCTGTGCTGGGCTGTGACTCCACCCAGACAGTCCCGCCTACTGCTTCGACGATCTTCTTGACGACGGCCAGCCCGATTCCGCTCCCCTCACGCTGGTCGCGCGGCTGCAATGTCTGGAACATCTGGAAGATGCGTTCATGATAGGCGGGCGCAATGCCGGGGCCGTCATCCTGCACCACAAACTCGATCATGCCCCTACCTATCGTGCGCGCACCGACCTCGATCCGACCCTTAGGCCTGTCATGATGTTTGACTGCATTGTTTAACAGATTTCGCAGTACCGTCTCCAACGGGACATGCAGGGTCGTGATGGTGGGCATATTGTCGCGCACAATCACCTCAAAGGTATCGGGGAGCGCCACAGCCTCCACCGCACGCAGCGTCAGGTCACGCAGCGCCACCGGCGCGGCCTGTCCCATCTGCCGTCCCGCGCGCGAATAGGCCAGCAGATCGTCAAGCAATCCTTCCATCCGCTGTACCCGCCCGCGCAGTTTGCCCAGGTGTTCGCGTGAGCGGTCGGGGAGGAGATGCCCCGCGTCCTCTTCGATCCACGTAGCCAGGTGGTCAATGGCGCGCAGCGGGGCCTTGAGGTCATGCGAAGCCACATAAGCAAACTGATCAAGTTCCTGGTTGCTGCGTACTAACTCGGCAGTTCGTCCGGCTACGCGCTGCTCCAGGGTTTCATTGAGGCTGCGCAACTCCGCCTCCGCCGTGCGCGCCTCTTGATATAGACGCGCGTTGTCGATGGCGATAGCGGCGCGGCGGGCCAATTCTTCAGCAAAATGCAGGTCTTCTTCCTCATAGTGCCGGTCTGAGTCCGACCAGACCAATGTGATCGCGCCCATCGTCTGGCTGCGTGCCGTCAAAGGCACGATGATCACTGACCGGAAACTCACCTTCTCTAATACCTGGCGCGCTTCCTCGTCATCCGCTTGTGCAGCCAACTCCTCCGGATCGAGATAGGGATAGTACTCTGGTTTCCCGGTCCGGATTACATTGGCAACCCCGGTTGGGTCCTCCATCGAGGGTGGGTAGCGGCGGCGCAGAGCGCGCGCCCACCCCATCTTATTCGGGTCCACATGGGCCACGGCCACCAATTCGATCGCGCCCTGCTCGTTGAGCAGTTCGATCGTGCACCAATCGCCCATGTACGGGACGAGCGCTGCCGCCACTTGCTGCAGTGTCTCCTCATAGTGCAGCGATCCGGAGAGGGTCTGGCTGGCATCGGCCAGGAGCATCAACCGCTCCTCGGCGCGCCTGCGCTCTGTAATATCCACAACTGCGCCGACCAAATGACTTGCCTGCCCAACTTCGTCATAAAGAAGCCGGGCGCGTTCGCTCAACCAGCGCACCTCGCCATCAGGCCGGATGATACGATACTCCGTTTCCACGCTGCCGTCGCTCCACGCGTCCACTGGCTTTGCGTCAAACGCGCTTGAGTCGTGTGGATGGACGCGCGCGCGGTACTCCTCCGCCAGACGCGGGTGGTTCTGCATATCCAGACCGAAGATGCGGTCAAGGCTGGCGGAATGGCGCGCCATGTGGGTTGTCAGGTCAATGTCAAAGGTCGCCAGGTTGGCGGTATCCAGAGCGAGTTGGAGCATCGTCTCGCGCTCTGCAGCGGCCTGCTGCGCTGTGGCTTTCTCCCAGGCCAAACGCACCGGAACAGCCAACCGCTCCAGCAGTTCGACCTCCTCGGCCTCCCAGGTGCGCTCGCTGTGCATCCCGACGACCAGCAGCGATACGCCGCGTCCATTGCCCTTGGCAGGCACGACCACCGCGGCACGCAAGTCGGGCGGAACCTTGCCCGCCGTGTATAGGGCGGCAGTGCGCGCGTCAGAGGCCAGGTCGCCGACCGCCACGGCGCGCCGCGCTGCGATCTCCGCCGCCGGGATCGGCCAAATCACCTCTGCCAGCGGCAACGATTCTTCGTGCCGCAGTTCACCATCACGCCAGTAGGCATGCATGATGGCCTGCCCTGCCCCCCAATCGACTTCTCCGTACAGGCAGCGATCCAGCCGCAGCGCAGTTGCCAGTTCGGTCACCAGCGTCTCGGCTACGCTGGTGGGGTGATCCAACTGGTGCATCCGGTCCATGATGCGTGCAAAGGCCGCCTCTACCAACTCCGCCCGCTTGCGAGCGTCGATATTAGTGGACGTGCCAAACCATTTGACAATCTCGCCGGAGGCATCGCGAACCGGCAGACAGCGAGCCAGGAACCAGGCATAGCTGCCATCCGCCGCACGCAACCGCATCTCACCTTCGTAGAGGGTGCCCGCCGCCATGGCATGGCCCCAGTTCGTAATCACCGGGCGCAGGTCATCGGGATGGATGCATTTGCGCGCGCCGCTGCCTAGCGTTTCCGGGATACGCTGCCCTGTATACTCGATCCAGCGTTCATTGACATACTGCACGCTGCCGTTGGCGTCGGATACCCAGACGATCTGCGGCATCAGGGCTGCCAATTCACGCAGACGGCTTTCGCTGGCGCGCAGTTCTTCTTCGGCCTGGCGGCGATCAGTAATATCAATGCAACTGCCGGTGTAACCCAGAAAACTACCGTCCGGACTGACGCGCGGCGCACCGTGATCCAACATCCAACGGTACACACCGTCATGACGGCGCAGACGGTATTCCATTTCAAAAGAGCGCCGCGCCTCAAAAGCGTCGCTGTAAATCCGGAGGGTGCGGTCACGGTCCTGCGGATGAACTGCATCGAGCCACCCAAGACCCAGTTCCTGCACCAGGCTGTGGCCTGTAAAGTCGAGCCACCCCTTGTTGACGTAGATGCAGCCTTGGCTGGTGTCGGACACCCAGATCAACATTGGGGTCGCATCGGCCAGCGTGCGAAAGTGAGCATCGCTGGCCGCCACATTTTGCACCAGCCGGTGGCGCGAGCGCGCATAAGTCAGCGTACGGCGCAGCCCGATGGCCGTCAGATGATTCAGGACCACATAGTCCTGCGCCCCGGCAGCCAGCCCAGCATCGGCGCGTGGGTCGTCCTCATGTTCGCCTACCAGCACAATGGGAAGCACCGGCAAGTCTTGGGGAGAGCCAAACAGGGGAAATCCTTGCACATCCTCTGTATCCAGCAGATCGACGTGCATTACCACTACATCGGGGCGACCGTCGCCACTAAGCCCGTTGCCGTCCGTATTTGCGTGGCTGAGGATGCCGCGCAATGTACCCGTTTCAACGGTCATCATTGCGGATAGAGGGGGATCGGTGACCAGACGGCGCAATACCGCGCGCCGTTCGGTGTTTGCATCTGCAATCAACACGCAAGTGGGAGCTTGTATGTCCGCGGCCCCCAAGATATGAGTTGTATAAGGCATAACAGGTTCAGAATGAACGGCGGGCTTGACATCCAGTCGCAGAATAACAAACCCCGTGCCGAGCGTCAACCACTAGACATGAATAGTATGTGAATTGGTATCGGCTACCCTTGCGTAGCCATGTATCTATCTGGTCAGCGGGAGAAGATAGACATATAGATATCCTGTGCAACGCCCTGCGGACGTTGTACAGGGCGCGTACGCCCAATCTGGCGGCGAATCTCACCGCTCAAAACTGCGCCGTCGGGAATCCACATCGGTGATGGGCGCTCATTGATTACATGCGCCCACCCTTTGATTACAACATCACGCCCGAAATAGACATCACCCGTCACCCGAAAGCTGCGACAGTCGGCTAAAGAAGGTGCGCCAAACGGGAAATGCCTCTGCACTTCTTGCACAGTCCGGTAGTAATGTGGGTCCAGTTCGACTATCGGAGGCGCACACCCCTCAAAGCCGACGCCGCGCGTGGCAAGCCGTAAGCGAAAGTCGTGCGTCAGCCGGTAAGCGTCGGACCAAAGCAGCAAGAGATCATGTGTTCTTTTGACCGGGATGAAACGGCTGCGCGGCACCACCAGCGCTTCGGCCTCCGGAAACAACTCAATCGCCGCGCCAATCGCTGTCTCTAGATGATAGACGGGGGGCGAGTGGAGGTTGCGCGGGTCCACCCGTTTCCGGTTGCGGATCAAGGGCAGGGTCAGTGCGCCGCCCTGCTCAGCCAGCAACCGCTGCAAACTGGGCAAATGGATCCACAACGTGTTGGTATTGAAGTAGCGGTAGCGCTGGATATCCTGAAAATCCGCTTCTTCCTCCGGCGGGCACTGTGCAACCTCCCGCAGCATGAAACGGCCATCAGGGCGACAGGCCAGGTGACCCCCTTTGTGGTCCGCCTGGGTGCGCGTCGTGACCTCCATGAGGAAGGGTAGCTGGCGCTGCGCCACATACCCCAGGATACGCGGGTCTACGACCGCGCCCAAATTATCGCCATTACTCACAAAGGCATATTCATACCCCGCAGCCAGCATCTCGGCCAGCGCGCCGTTGTGAGCCAGTGATGTAAACAGATCACCGTGGCCAGGGGGACACCACTCTTTTTCCGGATCTTCCGGCCAGGAAACTGGCATCAAGTTATCGGCGCGCACCTTGGGGATACGGTGCTGTGCGTAGCGCAGCGGGAGATCTTGCGCCCACGCCGAGCGTTCTTCCCACTGCGAAGTGCAGGTCGCTGAGCCGTGCCCGCTCTCCATCAAGATCAGGGGCAAGCGCGCGCCGTCACGTTCACGCTGATGTAGCACCTGTTGAATGGTGATCTCCAAAAACGAGAACGGCCCCTTGGCAGGCAGAGCGGTCTTTGCGCCGTGCAGTCCCAAACTTGTGCCTAGCCCGCCGTTGAGTTTCCAGATGGCCACTTTGTTCAACAGGGTGCGCCCGGCTGCAGCATCTGTGTCGCCCAGAGCGAGATAGCTAGGGATCGTGTCTACAGGCCGGGCCACCTCACCACAGATATAGCCTGCTTCGTTGTTCATCAGGCGATGATAATAGGTACAAAACTGGCGGACTGCATACTCCGGCAATCCTTCGTGGCGCATCTTCCAGATGAACTGCGCCGCCAAGTCCCTCTCCTCCATAGGTTCCTCTCTCGTCCATATAGAACGCAGGTGTGAGATCAAATGAACACACCAGCGGCTGTTGTTCAGATTGCCGGTAGCTGCCGGTCCTGTGTGTGAGGTGATACCTGCGGTGAGTCAAAGAGGCCGGGGGATCGGATACGCGCGAACAGAACCGTGACCGGACAACAGGCACGTTGATAAATTGTCCGGCCCTACGGTTCCGTTCGCTCTCTCGTTGTCTGCACTCATCCGCATTTCGCTGTGTGTACAACAGCGGCTCCGCTCTACGTCCTCCTTCAGCCCCGGCCCCACCCTATCACCGGGGTAACGCCCGATCCTCCAACGTCACTGTCCGTCTGGTCTGTCGGCCCGTCTTATCTGTGCCACGTCTAGCATGCCAACTGTCTGTCTTGTCTGGTTACATCCCTCACAACCGCTCGCCAAAGGTTTCCAGCCCAACCCATCTACAAAATGGATGCGGCTTCACGGCGCGAGGCCACGTTGACGCCCAGCGCCGAAGGCCAAGTGTACTCGGTACCTCCCTTTGCCATCCCTTCACCCATCGCCAGTTGACGGGCGATCATGGCTGCCTGCTTGCGGGTATGTACGTCCAGCTTTTCCAAAATATTATGTACGTGGTTCTTGACCGTGCCGACGCCAATGATCAACTCGTCGGCGATTTGCTGATTGGTATAGCCTTTGCCCAACAGATCCAAGATCTCCCGCTCTCGTGCTGTCAACTCGGTGCATTGATCCTGAAGGCTGATTTCCTGGTAGCCATTCAACTCGGTAGCTAGCCGTTTGAGTTCAGCCAGCCGCGCAATCAGCGCACCGGCAACTTGGGGGGAAATCAACGCCTCACCCTTGGCAATGTGGCGCACCTTGGTGATTAGGTCATCAACTGAATCATCCTGCTGAACAACCCCGGCAGCCCCCATCTCAAGGCATTGCAGGATAGCGGTCTTAGAATCCAACAACCCTGTCATGACGATCTTGAGATTTGGGTATTTCTTCGCAGCCGCTTTCACCAAATTCAGTGCACCCTGATCCGGCAACAAGATATTGATCAGCATCAGATCACATGGGTGATGCTCCAGGTAAGCCACTGCCTCTTCAGCCGAGCTAACGCTGCTAACTACCTCAATGTCATCTTGCTCGTTGAGGGTCTTAGCGAGCAGATCCGCGATTAGGCATACTTCGTGGACGATCAGCGTGCGAATCATCAGGGGCTCCTCCTACACAG
>CAZYQJ010000064.1:0-13918 GCA_964649925.1 uncultured Litorilinea sp. | reverse complement strand
TGCGCGCTATGACAACTCGCAGGTGGTCCCCCTCCGCACCGCAGGCTACCGCTGAACGCCGGAAGGGACGGGACGCGGCAGAAGCTGGCGACCGTTGCGACCGCCCCCCTGACCGCTGTAGGGCAGCCCGGGCTGCCACTCAACCGCTGGCGGCGGCGTCCATGTCGCGACGGGCAGCGTCACCGGCACGCCCCCGTTGCGACAGGAGAGATAGGCGGCCTCACACATCTCCAGTGCCATCAGCGACCCTTCGGCCACGGCATAGTCAGGCTCACCGCGATCCATCTGCGCCGCCAGATGCTCCAGGTGACGCTGGTGCTTGGTGGCTGGCCCCTCTGCGACTTCAACCAACTGCCCCTGCGGGTGGTCGGCGTTGAGCAGCCGGTAACGGGACTCCCACCCGTAGAAGTCCAGTGTCCCGGCTGTACCGATCAGGCGGAACAAGGTGTCTTTGCCCGGTTCGCTGGTCTGGACATAGTCCCCGGTCTGCATCACCACGCGCACGCCGCTCTCGGTCTGGGCATAGGTCACCGCCAGCGTCTCGACCTGCATCCCATCGCGATAGGTGCGGGTGCTGGCATCGCAGGCAGCCATCACATACGTGACCGGCTCCTGGCGTGTGAGGGTCACAAAGAAGTCCAGCCAGTGGATGCCCGCATTGATGATGTCCCAGCCACTGCACTGGATCTCCACCAGCTTGAGGTCGCCGATAGCGCCATTCTGCACCAGATCCAAGACCTGGCGGCTGTGATCCGCGACCAGCAGCCCGTGCGGCACGGCCAGGGGAAGTCTCTTGGCCTGGATCAACTCAAGCACCTCACGCCCACGCGCCGCCGTATCGGCCAGCGGTTTCTCGACCAGAATGCCCTGCAGCGGCAGGTTGAGGGCATCGCGCGTGATCTCCAGGTGCGATGGCGGCCAGGTCGATACGCAGACGATATCGGTAGGCACACGCTCGAACATCTCTTGATGGTTGCTGAAGGTGCGGATGCCGGGGTAACGCTCGGCTGCCGCCTGGCAGGCGGCAGGGTCGATGTCCGCCACAGCCACCAGATCAAACCGGTCCGAGGCAGCCAGGGCGGCCAGGCTCAACTTGCCGCCAGACCCGGCCCCCACGACCGATGCCGTGTAACGTTTGGTCATGCCACTTGTTCCTTTCAGGGTGTGTGTCGTTGGCAGCCTGCAGCCCCTACTTGATGCCGCTGAATTGAATCTTGGGCGTTTTCTATGCCAGCCATAGGCAGTATACTCCGTTCCAGATCTCCACAAAACCAGCCGCGACTCGCCCATCTTGGCGCATTAGGGGAACCGGCCTGTTCCAGAGCGCTTCCCGATTTTAGGAGACTGTCGTACAATATGAGAAGAATCCTCCGAAGCATGTCTATCTCCCAATCCCAACAGTTCCAACCACCTACGTCTGGAATCATCGATGAACGTTGGATTTGGCGAAGCCATCATCACACCGCCGCACCATGACTGTCTACTTGCAGGCTACGCCTTGCGTCCGGCGACGGGCGTCCACGACGAGTTGGTGGCAAGCGCCGTTTTTTTTGACGACGGCGAGGTCCAGGCCGTGCTGGTGAGCTTCGACCTGCTGGCGATGGAAAAGGAACTCATTGCTCGCCTCAAAGCGCGCATTCAACAGGCGTGCGGCCTGTCGCCGGATCACATCTTTTTCTCCTGCACCCATACCCATGAAGGGCCGGAGGTGCGCGAACGCAAATTCCGCGACCGCTGGTACGGCGAGGATCGGCCTGCTTATCTCGACCCCTATCTGGCATTTCTCGAGGCGGCCACGGTGGAGGCAGTACAAGCGGCCCAGACCACTGCCCAGCCTGTCGATCTGCTGGTGAACCGGGCGTATGTGGACGAGAATATGAACCGGCGCTTCTTTCTCAGCGACGAAACCTTTTTAGGTGTGCCGGGCAACAAGCATCTCACCCCCGTCACCACCGAATATGCCGACAAGGAACTGGGCATCCTGGCCTTTTGCCCTGCAGGGACGCGCCTGCCCTGCGGCCTGATCTTGAACTATGCGGTCCACCCCCTGACCGCAGGCCACACCGCGCCGCTGATCAGCGCCGATATCCCTGGCGTCGTGCGTGAAGTGGTGCGCGAAAGCCTTCAGTGCCCTACCTGCTATGTCACCGGCGCGGCAGGTGACAACCACCCCAAGGCCCCCGAGGCGGGTTTTGCCGAGACGCGGCGCGTAGGCCAGGTGTTGGCGACCGAAGCCATCAAGCGCACCTATGATGCGTACAAAGTGGCCGGGCCGATCCGTGTCCGCTGCCTGACGCGCACCGTCCCGCTGCGCCTGCGCAGTTATGAGGAGTTTACGCAGATCCACGGTGCGGCCGATCAGGCCATCCGAGACAACTTGTGCCGGGTGGAAAAGCCGGGGGCCGTAGTAGATGTGGAGTTTGCCTTGTTGGCCGTGGGGCCGGTGCTGTTGATCGGCGTGCCAGGTGAGTTGGTCGCCGAGTTAGGCAGTGTCTTGAAGTGGTTCTCTCCTTTTAAGCGCACCTATATTCTCTATCAAGGGACTGATAGCCTTGACTACATCGCCCACCCCAATGCCTATCGATGGGGCGGTTTTGAGACGATGTGCGGCCAGCTTTCCCCTGGCGCGGTTCGCCCCTTAATCAACGCCATATTGGATGCCGCCGAAGAACTGGCGGCGCAAGTCGTCCTCGTATAAGTATAGACGCCCGATCCTGCACCCTATAGCGAGACTTCCCCCCGAGCTATTCGGTAGAAAACAACTTCATCTGCATCGACGAGACTCAAAAGGAGGATCAAGATGACAAGCACCTACTCGCGCCGTTCATTTCTTAAGATGGCGGCAGCCGTCGGGGCGGCCAGTGCACTGGCGGCCTGCCAGGCGGTTGATCTCCAGACGCAAGGCGGCGCGGCTGCGCCGTCCAGCCAAGACAAAATCGTTCGCATTCTGATGCCTTCATGGGCTACGGCTGAGATCCCCTATGATGCCACCGCCCGCGAGTTCACTGAGGCCCACCCCGGCACGGTGATCCAGATCCAGACCACCACCGAAGGCTGGGATACAAAGGTCATGAGCCAGATCGCTGAAGGCGCACTGGAGTGGTGCGGGGCCGGGATCGCCTCGTCCGCCTCATCCAGCCTGCCGCGCTGGATCCTGACTGGCATGGTCCAGCCCATGGACGACCTGTTCGAGGCCTCGGCGGTGGAAGGCTCGGATAGGGTGTTGGAGGACATGCTGCCGGTGCTGCGCGAAGCCTCGACCTATGAAGGCAAGTTCTACGGCCTGCCCTACAGCTTTGAGAATATCAGCTTCAACTGGCGCACCGACTACTTTGAGGCCGTGGGCGCAACCGCCCCTCCCACCACACTGGATGATTGGCTGGAGATTGCGCGTGAGCTCAAGTCCTGGGGGGCAGAGGAGCAGATCTATCCCACCTCCTTTATCCCCGACCTGGATGCCTCGGTGGGCACGATTATCTACGGTTCCACGACTGAACCCTTTGGCGAAGACATGCTGATGAAGTGGGAGTCAGAGGAGGCGATCTATGCCCTGACCTTCTACCGCCAGATGGTCCTGGAAGAAGAACTGACGCCGCCGCACGGCTTCGATGGCTGGCTGGATGCCTACTACGCAGGCAAGGTCGCCTCGGTCCAGGCGCAAAGCTCGCGCGGTGTCTGGGGCCAGTTGGCCTTTGGCACCGAGGCCGTCACGACCTCGCCGGTACCCTACCGGATCGAGGAGAATTCGGGAACGCCCTTCTGGGGCAACTGTGTAGGCCTGCTGACCGGCGCGCCTTACCCGCAGGAGGCAGTAGATTACTTCGTCTATACGATGGGGCCGCAGAACGCCAACTTCCAAAAGACGGTGATCCGCACCGGCAAGACGCCGATCTACCAGTCCGCCTATGACGATATCATCAACGGCGACCCGCAGTTCCGCACCTATGGCTGGATGAACGACATGCGGGATCAGGTCGAACGCTCGGTGATCCGTCCTTTCAACAACTATTTCGCCATCCAAGACACGCACTATCGCAACTTTGTCGTGCAGTTGGTAGAACCTGGCTCGACGATGACGCCGGAAGAATGCGCACGGGCGATCCTCGAAGCCAGCCAGGAAGAGATCGCCAAGCAGCAGATCTAGGACCTGTGGCAATTTCATGCTGTTGACGTTGCGCTGCCTGGGGTGGTCTGCTGCCCCAGGCAGCCGTTCATCGTCTCTTCATAGGAAAACGTATCATGACCGTGTTTGCTCGTCGGCTCCGGCGCAG
Source organism: uncultured Litorilinea sp. (assembly GCA_964649925.1). Taxonomy (GTDB): domain Bacteria; phylum Chloroflexota; class Anaerolineae; order Caldilineales; family Caldilineaceae; genus QEUY01. The sequence goes on along the minus strand of CAZYQJ010000064.1, from coordinate 9,647 downwards.
CCTGCGCCCGAGCAATTTGGCTGTCAATATCGCACTTTGGATCATCGCCGCCGCCTGTCTGCTGCCCATCATCTGGACGGTCTCGGCCTCGCTGAAGGACCGCCAGGAACTCTACATGGCGACGCCGACGCTGATCCCGCGCAACCCGACCTTCGCCAACTATACCTGGATGTTTGCCCAGGCCGACATGAGCCGCTTGCCGCTCAATATGTGGAACAGCGTCAAGGTGACCGTCGGCGCTGTGATCATCCAGTGTATTGTGGCGACCATGGCGGGCTTCGCCTTTGCCCGGCTGCGCTTCCGTGGGCGCGATTTGCTCTTCTATCTGCTCATCCTTCTGATGTTTATCCCGCGTGCGGGCGGGCTGATGGCGTTGTACGAGTTGATGGACTTTTTGAACTTGCGCAACTCGCATCTGGGGCTGATGCTGCTCTTCCCTAGCGCCATCAGCGTGGCCTTGTTTGTGATGCGCCAGAACTTCCTCGGCGTGCCGCGTGAACTGGAGGAGGCCGCCATCATCGACGGGGCCAACACCTGGCAGTTGTTCTGGCATGTGGGCGTGCCCATGGTGCGCGGGGGCATCGCCGTCGTCGCCATCTGGGAGTTTATCTATGTGTGGGGCGAATACCTGATCACACTGACCATGATCGACTTCCCCGAACTGGAGACACTTTCGCTGGCCGTGACTAAACTCCAGGGATGGGGGGCGCATTTTACCTCCAGCATTTTGGCCGGTTACGGCGTGGAATCGGCGGCCTATGTCGTCGCCATGCTGCCGGTGACCTTGGTCTTCATTCTGCTGCAGCGTTGGTTTGTGCAGGGCTTGAGTGAAGGCATTATCAAACTGTAGTACGTCTAGAGAGCAGAATCATGACCCGCCAAAAAGTCACTGAGATGCCCAGCCCGGATGTGGATGCCGTGCGCGCCCAGGGTGCACGCGCAGTCGCGGCCCAATTCGTGCGCGAACTGTTTTCGTTGCACCGGCAAGAATGGGGCAATCTCTGGGGCTATGTCTTTATCGCGCCCGCCATCCTGATGTATCTCATCTTCCAGGCGTGGCCCATCTTGCGCGGTCTGTACATGGCCTTTTCCGATTATCGCTGGATGGTCCCCGCAAGCCACGGCTTGGCCGGTTTCAACGGGCTGGACAACTGGATTGAGATGTTCCAGGACGACACCTTTTGGCGCAGTTTCGGGATCGCGGTGCGCTTTAGCCTGCTGGTGCTGCCCATCACGCTGGTGCTCTCACTCACCACCGCGGTGCTGATCTCCCAGGTGCGGAATACCATCACGGCAGGCGTCTACCGCGTGATCGCCTATTTGCCGGTGATCCTGCCCATCTCGGTTGCCATGCTGGTGTGGGCCAAGTTGTTCGACTTCCGTTTTGGCTATCTCAACGTCATGCTCCAGGCGGTAGGGGTCGAGAACCCGCCCAACTGGTTGGGGTCGCCCAACTCGGCGCTCTATGCCATGGTCATGCCCACGGTCTGGTCACGCTTTGGCAGTTGGACACTCCTCTTCATCATCGGCATCTACAACATCAACCGTGAAGTCTATGAGGCGGCGCGCGTGGACGGGGCCAATGGCTGGCGGCAGTTTTGGCATATCACGGTGCCGCTGCTCAAACCAGTCTTTGTCTTGGTGCTGGTCTTAGGCTCGGGCGTTGTCAGCGCCACGGAGGAATCGATGATCCTCTTTGGCGGCACGACCGGCGGCCCTGCCGAATCCGCCCTCACCACCGGCGTCTATCTCTACCGCATTGCCTTTATCCACGGCGACATGCGTATGGGCTATGCCGCTACCATGTCGCTCTTCCTGGGGCTGGTCAACATGCTGATCACGCTGTTCATCTTTAAGACGATGCGCACGGAGGCAGCGTGAAATTACTCCTGGCGGCAGACCTTCACTACAGCCAAAATCTGGCGGCGGAGATGGCAGCCAATCGCCACCGCTTGCCTGCCGACACCTATGACCACCTGGTAGATGGCAAGCTCTACTGGCACAACGAGATGTTGGTGGACGCAGGGGATCGGTTGTGCGATGGGCTGGCGCGGCTGGTTGACCAGGAACGTCCCGACCTGCTCGTCCTATTGGGGGATCTGGTCAACACCAACTGGGAAGACAATGTAGCCGCGGTGGCGCGCAGAATCACATCCCTGCCTTGCACGGTGCGCATGGTCACCGGCAACCACGACATCTACCTGGGCGCGCCGCCATGCCGTCTCCAAGATGCCATCGCGCCGGGAACCTTTGCAACCGGGCTGCGCCACGAAATCATCGACGGGATCGGGCTGATCTATCTCGACCTCTTTGCCCAGGACGCGGCGGGCGCGCATCGCAAATGGACCGATCCGCATGTGGGCGAACGCATTGACTACCGCCCGCAGGATATAGCCGCTGCGCTGGCGCTGCTCGACGCGCACCCGCAAACCCCGTGGCTGGTCTTGGGTCACTTCCCGATGCTCGCGCCCGATACGCGGGTCGACGCCCCCAGTCGCAAGATGGGCCGCCACTGGCCGGGCGGCGCGGCGTTGGCGGACCGGCTCAATCGCCCCGGCAATCTGCGCGGCATCCTCTGTGCCCACCAGCACTTTGTCCACTTTCAACCCTGCGCCCACGGCTTTCACTGGACGCTGCCGTCGCTTGTCGAGTACCCCTGCGCCGCTGCCGTGCTGGAAGGGAACGGTCACCGGCTGATGGGCCGCACCGTGGTGGTGGATGACGCCCTATCGGCAGCATCGCTGCAGCCGCGCCAGCAAGCCTGGACTCACGGCGGCGATCCGGATCGCCATTTTGTCTGGGAGGCACGCTGAAAGAATCGGCCCCACAAAAAAGCCCCGCTCATCCGGCAGGGCTTTGGCTCGTTTACTTTCTACGCCATGAGGAACGCTTTGTCATGACCGCTTCTTCCACCAGCGATTGGTTTGACCGCCCGATGCGCTGGGCGCAACTCACCCTGGTCGAAAACGACCCCGTGCAGTACGACGTGAACTTCTGGCTCGACTTCTTCAAACAGGCGCGCTGTGACGCCGCCTGTCTCAGCGCGGGCGGCTGTGTCGCCTACTACCCCACCCAGATCCCCCTGCACTTCCGCAGCCCGTTTTTGGGCGACCGCGATGCCTTTGGCGAACTCTATGAGGGCTGCCGCAAGCTCGGGATGCACGTCATCGCCCGCACCGACCCGCATGCCGTCCATCAGGATGTCTTTGACGCCCACCCCGACTGGATCATGCGTGACGCCCAGGGCCAGCCCGTGCGCCACTGGGCCGACCCTGACCTGTGGGTGACCTGCGCCCTCGGCCCCTACAATTTTGAATTCATGACCGAGGTCCACCGCGAGATCATGCAGATGTACGGTGTGGACGGCATCTTCTCCAACCGCTGGATGGGGCATGGCCTTTGCTACTGTGAACACTGCCAGCGCAATTTCAAACAAGCCACCGGCTACGACCTGCCGCGCGCCGGGAATGCGCCCGTCCGCTTCCACCTGCCGCGCAGCCAAGACGCAGGCCGCGACCCGGCTGTCACCGCTTACATTGCCTGGTGGCAGGACCGGCTGTTTGAACTGTGGGACGTGTGGGATGCTGCCATCCGCGCCATCCGGCCCCAGGCGCGCTTTATCGCCAACTCGGGCGGCGCGACCGGGCTGCTCGACATGAAGCGCATCGGCGAGCGCGCCGACATCCTCTTTGCCGACCGTCAGGCGCGCCACGGGCTGCAGCCTGCCTGGGCCAATGGCAAGAACGGCAAGGAGTACCGTGCTACGCTGGGGCGCAAACCCATCGGAGGCATCTTCAGCGTGGGCGTGGAAGAACGGTACCGCTGGAAGGACTCAGTGCAGCATCCTGACGAAATTCGCCTCTTTGTGGCCGATGGCGTGGCTAATGGGCTGCGCCCCTGGTTCACCAAGTTCAGCGGCATGATCTACGACCCGCGCTGGCTGCAGCCCGTCATTGACCTCTACACCCGTTATGCCCAGTGGGAGCCCTATCTGCGCAACGAGCGACCGCTGGCGCGCGTCGCCATGCTCTACTCGCAGCAGACCTGGAACTATTACGGGGGCAGTGAGGCGCAAGCCAGGGTCGAAGACCACGCCCGCGGCGTCTACCATGCACTGATTGAGGCGCGCATCCCCTTTGAGATGGTGCACGAAGGGCTGCTCGATGAAGCACACCTGCGCCCCTTCAAGACATTGATCCTGCCCAACATCGCCGCCCTCTCCGATGCCCAGTGCCAGCAGTTGCGCGACTTTGTGCAGCGCGGGGGTAGCCTGATCGCCACCTATGAGACCTCGCTCTATGACGAGTGGGGCGAGCGCCGCGCCGACTTTGGGCTGGCCGACCTCTTTGGCGTGCGCTATGCGGGCGGCGGTGAGGGGCCGATGCAGAACTCCTATCTGGCAGTCGAGCGCGACCCGCGCACGCGCGTCTTTCACCCCCTCCTGGCCGGGCTGGAGGAGGCTGGACGTATCATTAATGGGGTGAACCGCGTCCTGGTCGAGACCACAACCCCGCTCGACTATGCGCCGCTGACGCTCATCCCCTCCTATCCCGACCTGCCGATGGAGATGGTCTGGCCGCGCCTGCCGCAGACCGATATCCCGCAGGTCTACGTGCGCCAGGTGGGGGAAGGCCGCGTCGTCTATTTCCCGTGGGACATTGACCGCAGCTTTTGGGAAGTCCTGTGCGTAGATCACGGCACGTTGATCGCCAACGCCGTGCGCTGGGCGACGAACGAAGAGCCGCCCGTGCAGGTCACCGGCCCCGGCGTGATCGACGTGACCGTCTGGGAGCAGGCGCACTCGATGACCGTGCATCTGGTCAACCTGACCAACCCCATGCTGATGAAGGGGCCGGTGCGCGAGTTGATCCCCGTAGGCGAACAGACAGTACGGCTGCGGCTGCCCAAGGGGAGGCGTGCGGCGCGTGCCCATTTGCTCGCCGCGGGCATCACGCCTGCCGTTCAGGTTGAGCCAGAAGCGATCACCGTGCGCGTCCCCTCCATCCTTGACCATGAGGTGGTGGCCGTAGACTTTGAGGAGGGCTTTGACGGGGAGTGAGCCATGCTGCGCTCTATTGTCTATCGCGTCCTGCTGATGATCCCAACCGTCTTTGTGATCTCGGTGGCCAGCTTCATCTCTAGACCGGCGGTATGCGGCGATGCCACTCCGTTGACTGCTCGAAGGCGTGGCCGACGCGCAGCAGGGTCTCTTCCGAAAAATGGGGGCCGACGAGTTGGAGCGCGACGGGCAGGTTGTCTGGCGTGAAGCCGCACGGCAATGTCAGCGTGGGGCTGTTGCTGAAGTTAAAGGGATAGGTGAAGCGCGGACGCACAACATTGGCGTCCGGGATCGGCAGCGCATCGTCGCCAACCGGGGGTGCAGCGTAGGGCATGGCCGGGCATGCCAGCAGGTCTATCTGTTCAAAGAGTCCGGCTATCTTGCCCGCATATTCCAGGCGCGTGGCGTGAGCGGCGGCGTAGTCAACTGCGCGCTGCGTATCTGCAAACTCAAGCCACTGGCGGAAGGGTCCGTACTCGTCCGCCCTGGCAGGCCAGGTTTCACGGTGGGCGTCCGCCGCATCACTGGCGCAGAGCGTTGACCATATCGCCATCATGAAATCTGGGTCGATCGGGGGAACCACCACCTCGACCGGTTCCAGCCCCAGATCGGTCAGATGGGTGATGGCTTGCAGCACCGCGTCGCTCACCTCCGGGTGTACACCGTCGCGGATGAAACGCTCGTCCACGCCGATACGCAAGCCCCTCACGTCTTGGTCAAGGCGGGAGACGTAATCGGGCACGGTGCAGTGGCTGGAGGTTGGGTCGTTAGGGTCGTGCCCGGCGATGACACCCAACAGGATGGCTGCATCGGCGACACGGCGGGTCATGGGGCCGACGTTGTCCAGCGATTTCGCCAGGGGGAAGACCCCGTAGCGGCTGACGCGCCCATAGGTCGGTTTGAGGCCCACCACGCCGTTGCACGCGGCTGGAAAGCGGATAGAGCCGCCCGTGTCCGTGCCGAGCGAGCCAAAGCAGAGACCCGCCGCAGTAGCCACACCCGAACCGCTGGAGGAAACCCCCGACCAGCGGTCAGCGCCCCAGGGGTTGGCAGGGACAGGCCAGGCCGGGTGGTGCCAGCGCAGCGCGAACTCTGTCATATGGAGCTTGCCCAATAGCACCGCGCCCGCAGCGTCCAGTCTGTGCATGACGGTGGCGTCATAAGTGGGCAGCCAGCCCTCCATCAGCGTGGATCCGCAAGAGGTCGGAATGCCCGCAGTGAAGACGAGGTCTTTGACCGCAATGGGCACGCCATGCAAGCGGCCTCGGTACGCGCCGCCAGCGATTTCCGCTTCGGCACGCCGCGCCTGTTCCAGCGCACGGTCGGCCAGGAGCGTGCGGTAGCTGTGCAGATGCGTGTCGACACGGTCGATACGGTCGAGCAGGTGACGTGTCAGTTCCACAGGGGACAGTTCGCGTTTTTCCAGGAGGTTGGCGACTTCGCCGAGGGGCAGATAGGCCAGATCTGTCATGATTTCGCTCCGAACAGCAAAGCTGCTTGTGTATGGGTGTGATAGTCCTATCGAGTATAGGGTATCGTCTGCCAACGTACAAGCACCGCTGACCGCATTTATCTGCGGTTTAAGAAAAAGAGTCTCGGTGGTATGATGAGCATACCGCCCATCCGCCTATGTACAAACTGCGCAACGATGTACAACGCTGTGGAACGTCTATCGGTTTGATGGCATCATGCCAGGCGACGACACGCTGCGGATCACCATAGCCACGAGGAACAAAGATGTGTGATACTTGGGTTGCCCTACGCGATGCGACGCTATCCGGGCAGATCATGCTGGGAAAGAACAGCGACCGGCCCATCTTCGACTGTCAGCCGTTGGTTTTCTTTCCACGCCAGCGCTGGTCGCCTGGCAGCCGGATCGAGTTGGAATACATCGAACTGCCCCAGGTCGAACTCACCTACGCGACACTCGGCTCCAGCCCATACTGGTGCTGGGGCTATGAGGAGGGGATAAACGAACACAGCGTCGTCATCGGCAATGAAGCGATCCGCACCAAGACGTTCCGCCAGATGGCCGAGCAGTATAGGCAGCGTGGCGAGGCAGACCTGGGCTTGCTGGGGATGGACCTAGTGCGGCTGGCGCTTGAGCGCAGCACGAACGCGCGACAAGCCGTGGAGATCATGGGGGCGCTGATCGAGCAGTACGGGCAGTTTGGTTCTGGCGTACCCACCAAGCCCCACGATCTCGGCGGCTATGATGGCTCATTTCTCATCGCCGACCCACACGAAGCCTGGATTGTAGAAGCGGTTGGCCAGCGCTGGCTGGCGCGGCGCATCTCGCAGGGAACCGCGTCGATCTCTAACCAGCCGTCCATCCGCATGGCGTGGGAGTTGGGAAGTCCGGACGTGGTCGACTATGCCGTTGAGATGGGCTGGTGGCCCTCCGAGTTGCAAAGTCAGTTTGATTTTGCCCGCGCCTATATCGATGATCTCGTACCGCGCCAGGTTTCGCATCTCCGGGCGATGCGCTCACGCCAGTTGCTCGCCGAACAACAGGGCCGGATCACGCTGCCGTGGATGAGGCGCATCGCGCGTGATCATTATGAAGACACCTTCCTGCAAGGCCCCTACTTTGACGCCGCCGATCCAGACTTTCACTCGCTCTGTATGCATGCGTCCAGCGCCGGGTTCACCTGGGGCAACACAGCCAGTTCATGTGTGGCTGTGTTGCCGCGTTCGACAGACGAACTGCCCGTCTTCTGGTGGACACCTGGCCCCCCCTGTAACGGCTGTTATGTCCCCTTCTTTGTGCACGGGAGTCACTTGCCCGCTATCGTGAGCACAGCTGGCACTTTTGGTAAGCGCGTCATGCCTGCAGATGTGGCGGGCGAGGACGGCTTTTCGGAGCAATCCTATTGGTGGCTGTTTCGCGAACTGATCGATCAGGTCAAAGGGCATCCCGTCGCCTGTCTGCCTAGCTTGTACTCCACCCGCAACCCAATCGTGCGGGCGCAGTTTGATGCGCTTGAACAGGCTTTCGAGGCCGAAACCGCGGGCGTGATGCAGGAGGCAGTGGCCGCAAAGCACCCGGATGCTGCGGCAGCCATTTTGGACGACTTCACCCAGCGGTGTGTTGACCAAGTCCTTGCTGCGCTCCATGAACTGCTCGCCAGGTTCGCGACCGATAAAGACACGCTGTTGGCCTAACCCCTTCTGCACCTTAGCGCTGCGGTCGCTTTCTCCCCGTTCTACGCCAACCCACGCGTACAGAAATAACCTCTCCACATCTCAGGCACCCCTGCGGAAAGTAGTCAGGGGGTAGAGACGGTTTTCTCAACCGCCTCTACCCCCTTTTGCCCTCAACTCCGTATCTCCCCAGTTCTCCATCTCACCCCCTCACTCCCCCACTGCGGGGGATGCCGACTCACCCGCCAGGGGTCTATCTTGTGCGCCGGTGATAAATCAATGGGTGAGGAGGTACGAACCATGACAAAGAAGAACACAATCACCCTGCCGCCATCGCTGGTCGACTATCTGGACCGGCTGGAGTGGCAGATCGTGCGCCGGTTGGCACATTTGAGCGTGCCATTTCTACGCATCAGCATGGGGATCGTCTTTACCTGGTTTGGCGCGCTCAAGCTCGTCCCTGGCCTCAGTCCAGCACAGGACTTGGCACTGCGCACCATCGACGTGCTGACCTTTGGGCTGATCCCTGGGTGGTTGAGTCTGGGGCTGCTGGCGCTGCTGGAGGTAGCGATCGGCGTGGGCTTTCTGACGGGCCGCTACATGCGCCTGACTTTGCTGCTGCTGATCTTCCAGATGGCCGGGGCGCTGTCGCCGCTGGTGATCTTCCCCAACGAGGTGTTCACAGCGGGATTCTATGCGCCGACGCTGGAAGGCCAGTACATCATCAAGAACCTGGTGCTGATCGGCGCTGGTCTGGTGATCGGTGCGACGCTGCGCGGGGGGCGCATTGTGCCCAACCCGCAGGCGCAGCCAGAGGCGAGCAGCGTACCCGAGTACCGGACGGCAGAGCCCTTCTCGGCGTGATGCCAGGAGTTGTGGAAACGGCTGCATGAACCGTCACAAGGACTTGAAAGGAGAAAGACGATGCAATTGGATGGACACCAACCCGATCACGATCAACCAATCTCGCGGCGCGCCTTGATCCAACGTGCTTCGGCCTGGGGCATGGGGGTGAGCGCGGCGTGGCTGCTGGCTGCCTGTGGCGGCAATAAGCCGGAAGCCCCGCTGGCCGAAGCGCAAGACAGCGATGTTGAGGGTGTCTGCGGCGGCGACCTATCGGCGCTAGACCGGGTGCAGCGGCAGGGGCTTTCCTATGTGGACGATGCCGATGACCCGTCGCGGCGCTGCGAGTTGTGCCGCTTCTTCAAACCCGACGAGTCGGGCGGCGGCTGCGGTCGCTGTGACATCGTTCCCGGCGGCATCGCTGCCAACGGCACCTGCTCGGCCTGGGCAGCGACGGGCTAGGGAGTCGCGGGCAGAGGACAGGCACGATCCAAAACCGTATAATCCTTCAGCCACCCCACAACCACAGGTGACCGGCACTGGTGCAAGTGCCGGTCACCTGTTTGGCGCGCAGGTCAGGCTGTCCCCCCTGACCTACTGT
>CAZYQJ010000063.1:7629-14149 GCA_964649925.1 uncultured Litorilinea sp. | reverse complement strand
CCGCCTGGATCAGCAGCGGCGGCAGACCGCACAGGTCGGCATAGAGCGGCGAGGCCAGCGGCGTCTCTTGGGGCAGGCGATCTCCCAGATACATGCGCGCCGAGGCGCGCAACACGTTGGCGTTGATGTAGTCGGTGGCGGCATTGGCCTCTAAGGATGCGCCGGTCATGGCGAGGTCTACCCAGGGCGACAGCCCAACTGCGGCGGCAGGCAGCGGCAGCCCGGCGTCGCGCAGCGCCAACAGCAGGGCGATCGTCAGCCCGCCGCCCGCCGAATCGCCCATCACCACGATGCGTGAGGCGGGCACGCCCTGCGTTAACAGCCACCAATAGACGTTCCAGGCATCTTCCACCGCGGCAGGATAGGGGGACTCAGGGGCCAGACGGTAGGCGGGTGCAAGCAGCCGGCCGTGGGTCACGCGTGCGAGTTCTGCGGTGAGGGCGCGGTGTGTGCGTGGCGACCCGGAGACGTAGCCGCCGCCATGCAAAAAGAGGATCACGCGGTCGGTGGCGTTGCGTGCCGTGATCCATTCGGCGGGCAGGCCGTTGACCAGCACTTGCTTGACGCGCACGCGCGGCCAGAGCAGCAGCCGCGTGGCGCGTGCCAGCGGCGCGCGGATCTCGTCCGCCATGATCTCGTCCAGGCTGGGGGTGCTGCGCGCCATCAACTGCTGGATAGCCTCAAACCACCAGGGCCATTCGGGGTCGCGCGGGCCGCGCGTGCGGCGGCTGGCCGTGGTCAGCATGATAGCGTAGGCCAGTTCCAGGTTGAGGCGAATTAGGTCGCGCGGTGTCGCAAAGCGGTCAGGCATAGATTTATTATACGAAGGTGACCAGGGCTTTCGAAGTCCGGTCACCCGGATTGAGCGTCAAAGGGACTTCCCGCCAGGTGACCGCCATCGACCACAAAGACCGCGCCGGTGGTGTAGCTCGACGCAGGCGCGGCGAGATAGAGCGCGATGCCGGTCAACTCATCTGCGGCTGCCAGCCGTTTCTGCGGGATCTGCGCCAGCAGCGTCGCGTGGATCGCGGGATTGTCCCATAACGCCTGGCTGAAACGGGTCTTGACATAGCCAGGGGCCAGGGCGTTGACCTGGATGTTGTCGGGCGCAAGCTCGACCGCCAGAACCTGGGTCAGCATGATCACGGCGGCCTTGGTCACGCAGTAAACGCCCATGTTGGGCTGTGGATGCAGCCCCGCAATCGAGCCCACGTTGACGACCTTGCCGCCCCCGCGGGCGCGCAGCGCAGGCACACAGGCGCGCACCAGCCGCATATAGCCCTTGACGTTGACGTCGATCGTCTTGTCCCAATGGCTTTCCTCTGCCTCGATCAGCGGGCCGAAGTGGGGGTTGGTGGCAGCGTTGTTGACCAGGATATCTAGCCCGCCAAAGTGATCCACAGCCTGGGCGACCAGCGCGGCGACCGCAGCACCATCCCCCGTGTGCGCGGCGATGGCCAGGGCTTGCCCCCCTTCGGCGCGGATGGCCGCGGCCACCTCGTCCAGCCCTGCTTGTCTGCGGCTTGCCAGGACGACGCTTGCCCCAGCCGCGGCGTAGGTTCGGGCAATGGCCGCGCCGATCCCGCGTGACGCGCCGGTGATCAGCGCCACCTTGCCGTCCAGGCGAAATTGGTCAAGCGGGTTGGTCATGGCCGGGTTGCTTTCTGGCATGACGGCGGTTGATGGGACGGGTTAGCGGCCCTGGAAACGGGGCATCCGTTTCTCGCGGAAGGCGGCGACCCCCTCGGCGTGGTCGGCGCTGCCGATGGCAATGGCCTGCTGATCGGCCTCCAGTTCTAGCATTTCCGCCAGGGTGTGGGTCAGGGCCTGGTGCAGCAGTTGTTTGGTCAGGCCAATGGCGAGCGTGGGGCCTTGCGCCAACTGCGCGGCCCAGGTCTGCGCCTCCGCCAGCAGCCCCTCGGGTGACGCGATGCGGTTGGTCAGCCCCAGTTCCAGGCAGCGTTGCGCGGGGATGCGCGCGCCGGAGGTGGCGATCTCAAAGGCGCGGCTGTAGCCCACCAGCCGCGCCAGCAGCCAGGTAGACCCGGCATCGGGGACCAGGCCGATGTTGACAAAGGCCTGCATCAGCGCGGCGTCGCTGCCCATCACGCGCAGGTCACAGGCCAACGCCAGCGATGCGCCCGCACCCGCAGCCACCCCGTTGATGGCGGCGATCACCGGCTTGGGCAGGGTGCAAAGCTGCATGATCACGGGGGCGTAGGAGGTGCGGATCGCCTCGCGTACCTGAGCAGGGGTGGCCGCGCCGCCCAGCGCGGCCAGGTCTTGCCCGGCGCAGAACCCCTGACCCTCGCCGGTCAGCACCACGGCGCGCACGTCCGGATCATCGGCGGCTTGGGTCAGGGCCGCGGCCAGGTCGCCGAGCATCTCGGCAGTGAGGGCGTTGCGCCGCTCAGGCCGGTTGAGCGAGATTGTCGCCGTGTTCGCCGTCACGCTGTAAAGAACTGTGGGATCGTTGGACATCGCTCTCTCCTGCCGGTGGTGGGTATGACTGAGTATAGTATATCACCATCGCATCTGGTGCGCCCGAACCATCCGGCTTGGTTCTCGTAGGCCAGGCCTGCAGCCTGGCATGCCCGCTGCCGGGTACATAGACCAGCTGTGCCAGAGATATCGGGTTGCAAACCCGACCTACGATATGGGTGATATACCTTACGGCGCGGCTATTCCTGCTCCGCCAGGGTCAGCGCGTGTTCAAAGATCGCCAGCCCTTCGTCCACCTCGGCGCGCGAGATGACCAGCGGCGGGATGAACCGCAGGGTGCTGCTCCCGCAGCCGATGAGCAGCAGGCCATGTTCAAACGCCAACTGCTTGACCCGGTTGCGCAACGCCACGGCAGGCTGCTTGCTGGTACGGTCTTCGACCAGTTCCACGCCGATCATCAACCCCTTGCCGCGCACCTGGCCGATGGACGGGTGGTGTTCTGCGATCTCGTTCAGCGCTTCCAGCAGATACGCACCCTGAACCGCGGCGTTTTCGATGCCGCCATGTTCCAGCACGTTGATGGTCGCCAGCGCAGCGGCACAGGCCAGCGGGTTGCCGCCATAGGTGTTGCCATGCGCGCCCGGCGGCCAGGTCATGGCCCGCTCGCGCGCGATGATCGCGCCCAGCGGCATGCCGCTGGCAATGCCCTTGGCGCTGCAGACGATATCCGGCTCCACCCCCCAATGCTCTACGGCCCACCATTTGCCGGTGCGGCCCATGCCGGTCTGCACCTCGTCTGCGATGAGCAGGATGCCGTAGCGGTCGCACAGTTCGCGCAGCCGTGGGAAGAAGCTGTCCGGCGGCACAACATAGCCGCCTTCCCCCTGGATCGGCTCTACCAGGATGCCCGCCACCTCCTCCGGCGGCATGAGCGTCCGAAAGACGACCTGATCCAGATAGTTGACTACCGTCTCGCCATAGTCGGCGTCGCCCGGCTGGCCTGCCAGTACAGGCCGGTAGGGGTTGGGATAGGGGATGTGCGTCACCCCAGGGATGGGCGCATAGCGTTCACGCTGGACGGTCTTGCTGGCGGTAAAGCTGAGCGACCCCAACGTGCGTCCGTGAAACGCGCCGATAAAGCCGATGAAGCGGCTGCGCCCGGTGTGATGGCGCGCCAGTTTGATGGCGGCCTCCACCGCTTCTGTGCCCGAATTGCCCATAAAGACACGGGCCGGTTCCGCAAAAGGGGCGATCTCGTTTAGCTTTTCCGCCAGTTGAACCCACGGCTCATGGTAAAAATCGGACGAAATATGGATGAACTTGTCCAGTTGATCATGCAATGCCTGCACCACTTTGGGGTGGTTGTGGCCGGTGGCGTTGACCGCAATGCCGGAGACAAAATCCAGAAAGCGGTTGCCGTCCACGTCAAAGACTTCGCAGCCGCGGCCATGATCGATGACAAGCGGGTGCTCGCGCGCATAGGCAGAGGCCATGACGCGGCGATCCCGTTCGATCAGGCTGCGCGCCCTGGGGCCAGGAGCTATGCGCCGGGCAAGCGCCAGGTGATCAGCAGTTGGCGTTAGCATAACTTCTCCTTTTTGACTCTATATTTGACCTAATTTGACATCGCAGACGTGTTGGCGATGCGCCTGCCACCTTCAGAAAGGGGGCTATCCCGGGCGATAGCCGATCTGCTGCGAGAGGGTGTGCGCCGCGGCCTGCACCTGCGCGCCCACCGCCATGATGCGCGGCCCTTGCAGCCGCAGCGACGGCCCGCCCACGCTGATGGCCGCGGTCACGCACTGATCATGGCTGCGGATCGGCGCGGCGATGGCGACAAATCCGCTCTCCAATTCCTCCTGGGCCAGGGCATAGCCCTGCTTGCGGATTTGATCTAACTCGGCCCGCAGTCGCTGCGGGTCGGTGATGGTATTGGGGCCAAGCTGGGGCAGCGGCGCGCTCAACACTGCCTCCACTGTGTGCGGCGGCGCATAGGCGAGCAGCAGCTTACCAGTGGACGTGGCATGGACGGGCAGGCGGCTGCCCACATCCTGCGAAGTGCCCACCAGATAGCGGCTGGAAACCTCGTCCAGCACCAAGACCTGGTGATGGCTCAACACCTCCAGCGTGGTGGTCTCGCCGGTCTGTTCAGCCAATCGTTCCAGGATGGGCCGCGCCGCGGCACGCAGGTCATGCGACCGCAGCGCCAGGCCGCCCAGGGCGATCAACTCTGGGCCCAGGCGGTATGCCCCGGTGTGCAGGGTGCGGGTCACCAACCCCTCATGCTCCAGCGCGGCCAGGATGCGGTAGGCTGTGGTCTTGTTGAGGCCCGTCGCCTGCGCCAGTTCCGCCAGGGTGCGTTCGGGGTGGTTTGCGCCAAAGCTCTTGAGCAGCGCAATGGCGCGTGTGACGGCTTGTGTGCCGGGGTAGCTCTCAGTTTCGTTCATCATCTGAAATTAATGTTCACAATATGAAACATATCTGCATTTTACACCTGCACAGGCGATGCCGTCAACCCTGGGCCCATCGTCCGGGGATTCGCCGCTGAATTCCCCTGTCTCTTTGCAACGCTCTTGACCTTAGTGCTATCATGCAGCTATGAGTACTCGCGCCATCCTGACGGACGCGCGCCAGCGCGCCCTTGATATCGTTCACCAGTGTGTCACCCCGCATGGCTTTCGCGCCTCGGCGCGAGCCGCCGGTTACCCGCAAGTGTGGGCCAGGGACAGCATGATCACCTTTTTGGGCAGTGCTGTCACCGGCGACCCGTCCCTGATTACGGCGGGCCGCGCCTCGTTGGAGACCATGAGCGCCCACCAGTCGCGGCGCGGGCTGATCCAACTCAACGTCAACCCCGACACAGGGTATGTCAGTACGGAAAACGCCGGTGCGGTGGATGGCAACCTGTGGTACATCCTGGGTCACTATCTGCATTTCAAGCTCACGGGTGACAGCGAATTCTTGCGCTGCCACTGGCCGCACATCGACAAGGCCCTGACCTGGCTCGACTATCAGGACATGAACGAGTGCGGGCTGTTGGAGATCCCCGAAGCGGGCAACTGGATGGATCTGATCTCGGTCCATTACAACGTGCTGTATGACAACGTGCTGTATTATGCCGCCCACCTGGCGCACGCCGAGATGGCGAAGCACCTGCCCCCGGATACGCCGGTCTACCAACCTGAAGTGGACGCGGCGGGCGTGCATGAACGGCTGAACCTGTTGATGTGGATCGACCGCTGTTGGGTCGCCACCCACTTTGCCGAGCATTTGGAAAAGCTCAAAGCCTTTCGCCTGGAATGGTTCATGCTCTATCACAACATGGGAACCATCTCCAGCCGTCCTTTTTACCTGCCCTGGGTGGGTTTTCGTGAGTATGGCGACTGGTGTGACAGCCTGGGTAACCTGTTGGCGATCCTGACCGGCATCGCCGATGGACACCGGACTGAACATATCCTGCGCTATATGCGCCAGGTTGGCATGGCCGAACCCTACCCGACCAAAGCGATCTACCCGCCGATCTATCCCGGCGAACCCAACTGGCGCGCCTATTACCGCAGCCGCAACTTGAACCTGCCCCACCAATATCACAATGGCGGCATCTGGCCGATGATCGGCGGGCTGCACGTCGCGGCCCTGGTGCGCCATGGGTGGTACAGCGACGCCGAAGAGATGCTTTTGCGCCTGGCCAATGCCAACCACCAGGGATCCAGCGCCGACTGGGAGTTTTCTGAATGGATGCACGGCGACACCGGTCACCCCATGGGCTATGCCTATCAGGCGTGGTCAGCCGCCATGTACCTGTACGCCGACCATGCGGTGCATGCGGGCAAGATGCTGTTGTTTGACGATCTACTTGCCGCCAAGCCGCCCGCAGCCGTTGCCGCCGAAGTCAACGATTTTGTGATTCACGCTGGCGGCGGGCCTGTGTAGCCAATTGCGGCCTGCGTTGTGACGTCATCGAATCAACCATCGCTCCATGAACGGGCCGCTCCCCGCGCGGCCCCATGAACGCAACCTAAGACGCATACAAAAGGAGATCACCCATGCGTAGAACACGTATTTGGTCTGTGCTGGT
>CAZYQJ010000063.1:0-7529 GCA_964649925.1 uncultured Litorilinea sp. | reverse complement strand
ACGCATACAAAAGGAGATCACCCATGCGTAGAACACGTATTTGGTCTGTGCTGGTGCTTGGCCTGTTGATGGCTGTGCTGGTCACTGGCTGCACAATCC
This sequence comes from uncultured Litorilinea sp., assembly GCA_964649925.1. Lineage (GTDB taxonomy): Bacteria > Chloroflexota > Anaerolineae > Caldilineales > Caldilineaceae > QEUY01. The sequence continues at coordinate 7,430 of CAZYQJ010000063.1, read as the reverse complement.
AGCCGCCTCCCCCGGTGAGCGAGCCGGAGACCGCCGCCGAAGGCGAAGAGGCTGCTGCAGGGGAAGCCGCCGGAGAAGAAGCCGCCTCGACCACCATCACCTGGGCCTTCTGGGGCAGCCCTGCCGAAGCGGCGACCCATCAATCGGTGGCGGACGCGTTCATGGCCGAACACCCGGAGATCACCATCGAGACCCTGAATGAGCCGTGGAACGATTATTTCACCCGGATGCAAACCCTCTGGGCGAGCGGCGATCCCAGTGTCATTCCGGATGTGCTGTTCCTCTGGCCTACCCCGCGCTATGCCGCAGATGGCGTGCTCGAAAACCTGGACCCCTACATCGAGGAGGCCGGTTACGACTTGAGCGACTACTGGCCCGCGCTGCTCGAATCCGCCTCCTATGAGGGCAGTGTCTACGGCTTCCCGCGCGATATCAGCGTCGAAGTGCTGTATTACAACAAGGACATGTTTGACGAGGCGGGCCTGGAATATCCCACCGAGGATTGGACATGGGATGACCTGCGCGCCGCCGCCGAAGCTCTGACCATCACGGACAGCAGCGGCCGCGTCGAACGCTATGGGCTGGCGACAGAGGGCGGCCACTATCAGCGTTGGATGGGACAGAACTACGCCAGCATCCTTGACGACATGCGCAACCCGTCGCAGTGTACGATGGACAGCCCCGAAGCCATCGAAGCGATCCAGTTCCTGGCCGACCTGATGAACGATGGCCTGGCCATGCGCGATGCCGCCCTCAGCCAGGCCGGGGGCGATGCGACCGTCTTTGCCAACGGGCAGGCCGCCATGATCATCCAGAACTCCAGCCGCGTCAGCGCCTTCAACGAGGCCGGGCTGAACTATGACGTGCAGGTTGTCCCCATTCCCGAAGGCGGGCAGCGTTCCGCCAGCGCGGGGGGGTCGGCGTGGGTCATGAGCGCAGCCTCCGACAATAAGGAAGCTGCCTGGACCTTCCTCAGCTGGCTGCAAAGCACCGACGGCGGCCAGCGGCTGTATACGGAGTCGGGAGAAATCTTCCCGGCGCTGCAATCTACCGCCCGCTCGGATGCCTTCCTGAACAGCGGCCAGCCCCCTGAAAACCGCCAGGCGTTTTTGACCGAAGCGGAAAACGCCAAGGTCGGTCGCTTTGGCTACTTCCCCGAATGGGATGAGTTGAGCGGGTCGATCCTCTCCCCGGCGATGGAGCAGATCTGGGCTGGAGAGGCCACGCCCGAAGAGGTGCTGCCCGCGCTGTGCGAGCAGGTTGACGCCTTCCTGGCGGATAACGGCTATCCTAAATAAGCCGATTGAGTGTGTACGCTCGGGTGACCGGCGCTTGTCAGGCGTCGGTCACCTTTTTATTTTCATCCTGGATCGGTTCCTCACGTTTACCGTCGCCCTGTTGTATCCCCAAATGTGTCCCGCACCCCTACCCCTGACCTATGGCGAGATCTGCCCGCGATCCGTACAGTGGTGTACACGCCAGCATGATCTTTGAGGATCGGCCAGGCGTGCGGTGATGGTTTTCTGGACACCTACTTTGGGTAGAGCGTGTTCCAGCTTCAGGCAACTCTGCCGACATAAAGGGTACCCAGCATGAAGCAATTTTTCTCCGTCGTCAAAGCGACATTTCAACAGTGGAGTGCCGACAAAGCCCCGCGGCTGGCGGCGGCGCTCTCGTTTTATACCATGCTCTCGATTGCACCGCTCCTGGTGATCGCGGTTTCCATCATCGGGTTTGTCTTTGGCAGCGCCGAGGCACAGCAGCAGGTGGTTGATCAGGTGACCGGACTGATTGGGGAAGAAGCCGCGCAGGCTGTCCAGGGGATGCTGCAAAACGCTTCCCAGCCGAATGTACGCAGTTGGGCCGGGATCATCGGTATCGCCACGCTGCTCTGGGGTGCTTCCAACGTCTTCAACCAGTTGCATGAAGCCATGAACCAGATCTGGAATGTGGAACTAAAGCCAGGGCTGGGGATCATGGCGACGGTCAAGCAGCGGCTGCTCTCCTTTGCGCTGGTCGCGGTGATCGGTTTTTTGCTGTTGGTTTCCCTGATCCTCAGCGCAGTCCTGACGGCGATGAGCGCCTATTTTTCAGACTTGCTGCCGGACGGTGACAGGGTGTGGCAGATCGTCGATATCGCGGTGTCGCTGCTGGTCATCACCGGGCTATTTGCCTTGATGTACCGGGTGATCCCCGACGTGAAGGTCGCCTGGCGCGACATGTGGCTGGGCGCGTTCATCACGGCGCTGCTCTTTGTCATCGGCAAACAGGTATTGGGCTGGTATCTGGGCCGCCAGAGTTTTGGATCCACCTTTGGCGCTGCCGGGTCGCTGGTCGTGCTGCTGGTCTGGATCTACTACTCCGCACAGATCCTGTTCCTTGGCGCAGAGTTTACCCAAGTCTATGCCACGCGCTATGGGCAGGGCATCACGCCGGAGGACAATGCGCGCTTTATAGACGAGGGTCGCGGCGCAAAACAAGTCGAGTCCCGAAAGCCACAACCCGCCTACGGGCCGGACGGCGACGGCAACCGCTCGCAGCCGCACACACAACGCGTCCACTATGCCGCGGCCCAGCGTGTTACTGCAGGGGAAGTCACGCCGTCGAACGGTCATGCTGGGGCCGAACGCGCCCAGGTCAAACAGAAGTTTGCGCCCTGGTTCGGCGCGCTCATGGCCGGGCTGGTGATACACAAGGCCTGGCGCAGCCGCCGCTAGCCTGCCGCGTGCCGCCGGTCCAGCATGACCAGCGCGCCCGCGCCGACCAGCCCAACCAGCGCTAGCAGCAGCCCCCAACGCCAGGCGCGCGGCGCATAGGTGAGTTCGACCGTCGCTGCGCCCGCTGGAACCGGCACAGCGCGCAGCGCCCCATCCGCCGGGATCAGGCGCACTGCTTCGCCGTTGACCGTAGCCACCCAACCCGGATACCAGATTTCGCTCAGGACCAGATACCCCGGCGCGGTGGACTCGACCGCCAGCGTCATGCGGTTGCTGCCGCGTTCCGTGATCGTCACCGACTCCGCGCCCGTGGCTGGGGCTGGCGGCCCAAACGGGGTGAAACCTTCGCCAGAACCGGCCAGCACCACTTGGCGCGTGGGGTCAAACTCCGCCGATTGGATCTGTGTCTGGGCATCGGCCATGCTGGCGGCCAGCGTCGCTTCATGCACCAGCCAGGCGCGCGGCCAAAAATCCTGATTGCGGTAGACCGCTAACTCCCCTGGTGCATCAAAGGCCAGTTCAAACTTCCCCTCCGGCAGCGGCGTGCCATCGCGCACGATCACATATTTGACGTTGAGCAGGTCATAGACCCGCGTGTGCCGCCCGCCGGTCGCCTGCCACTGCGCCTGCCAGTGGGTTAGGGCCAGCGGGTTGGCGATGCCTCCCACATCCTCCAGCCCCACCAGTGCGGCGGTATCAGGCTGCCACAGCCCGTCAATGTCGGTGCGCGTGTCGATGCGGAACTGATCCGGGTCTTGGCGCAGGAAGGCGACGATTTCAGGGTGGACAAATCCCTGCGTCGGGTCGGTCGAACTGATGTCGGTGTAGGCCCCTGTCGCCGCCAGGTCGAAATAGAGCAGCGCCACCATCAGCGTAGACAGGACGGGCGCGCCCCACCACCCCGCCCGGTAGCCAGCCGTCAGCGCCCAGGTGCTGCCCCAAAAGATTGCGGTCAGGGTCAACGCCAGCGCTGCCACCGAGGCGCGCAGGAAGATCGTTTCGTTCTCCTGGGTCAAGAGCAGTGCCAGGTAGATCAACGGCAGCACGACCCCGGCAAGCGCCCATCCGCCTTTGTGCAGGGCCGCCAGCCAGCCGCGCCCGCCAGGGGCCGCCAGCCGCGACCGATCCAGCAGTGTGTCCAGCCCGACCGCGGCCAGGACGCTCGCGCCAAAACTCCACAGGATCAGCGCTCGCGCCGGGGCGCGCATCTGGGCAAAGCCAGGCAGTACCAACGTCAGCCAGCCATGCACCAGTGAATAGACGCCCAGCGCAGTCATCACGCCGAACAGCGCCATCCCTGCCCAGGGCCACAGCCTCCGGCGGCGATCCGGTTCGCTCAGGATCAGCGCGGCCAGCGCCAGCAGCAGCGCCGCCACGCCAATGTAAGGCGTTTCGACCCGATCCCACAGGCTCCAATGCAGCGCAGGGCCGCGGCCAAAAAAGCCGGGCGTCAGCAGCCCGATCAGTTGCGTTGGGGCCAGCGAAAAGGCGACGGTATCCTGATAGGTAAAGGCAGTGCGCTCGGTGTAGCGGGTCAATTCCAGCGCAGGCAGCAGGATGGGCGCGGTGAGCAGCGCGGCCAGCGCGGCTACGGTCAGCAGCCGCCCGCCTACCCAGATGATCCAATGCATCAGCGGGATGCGCGGTCGCTGGGCTATGGCCCACAAGATCGTGTAGACGCCCAACGCCAGCCCGATATACAGGCTGCTTTGGGCGTGTCCGGCGTAGTTGCCCAGCGCAAACAGCGCCCCGGCCAGCGCCAGCCATGGCAGCCGCCCCGTCGCCAGCCCGCGTGCATAGGCGGCAAAGACCCAGGGCAGCCAACTCAGTACAGCCACCAGGTTGAGGTTGCCCAGGTGGATCAGCATGGGGTCGCTGAACGCAAAGGCCAGGCTGCCCAGCAGCGCCGCCGCGCGCGTCACCGGCGCAACCGGCCAGGTGAGCGTCCGCAGCAGCACATACATCCCCAGCGCGGCCCAGGCGATGTGGCCGATGACCAGTCCTTGCAGCGCGGGATAGCTGAATTCAGGGCGGATCAGAAACAGCAGGAGGTTGGGCAGGTAGAGAAACCCGGCCTGGATATCGCCGATAAACGGTGCGCCGCCATAGAGGTGAGGGTTCCACAGCGGCAGCGCGCCCTGCGCCAGTGTGTGCGCCGCAAAGCGATAGGTGGGAAAGAGAAAGCTGACCAGGTCGCCGCCGTCTGCGGGTTGGTAGACATCACCGCTCACGGTACGCCAGAAAAAGCCGATGACCAGCGGGACAAGCGCCCCCCCGGCCAGGAGGTTACGGCGCAGCGAGCCGGAATCCTCCCTGCCGCGCCGCCCGGCCCATACCAAGGCCGCAACCCACAGCAGCACGGCGATCAGCCCAATGGTAACGCCCATACCTTCCTTCGTTCGTGCGGAGTGAGTGATTGTGTGATCGCCGGGAGATCCTTTCGTCAAGCCCCGTTGGGGGCGCTGCCATCCAGCCCGACGACGCACCCTGGCGGCTGTCTGTAGTATAGCGGGGGGTGGGGCATCTGCCAAACAAAATGCGTCAATGGGCAGATGCAAAAGAGCCTTACCCTATGGTATACTGCCACGGCTTGCTCCAACAGATTGTTACGTCTTCAACACGCTTGGCAGCGGAGGCAGCCGAATTTCGGCGCAACTTCACCCGCCGATTTGTGTTCTAATGAAGTGCGACAATGGGCCAAGCCTGGCCCAGCCAGAGAGTTGCTTCCGGCTGCGGAGGGGCCCGTGACCTCCGCAGCCGTGACGAGATAGGCCGGATCAACGCTGCCCGACAGGGGCACATAAGAGAAACACAACAGTATGAATATTGCACTAGACGTAATGGGGGGCGATCATGGGCCGGGTGAAATCATCGCCGGTGCTGTGGAGGCGGCGCGAGCCTATAAGGTGACAGTCTCTTTGGTAGGGCAGCCCGACCTGATTCGGAGCGAACTGGCAAAACATGCCACGACCGGTCTCAAACTGCCGATCATCCCTGCCAGCCAGACCATTGAAATGAGTGATAAGCCCGCTGCAGCCGTGCGCGCCAAGCCCGATAGCTCTATCGTCGTCGCCAGCCGCATGGTCCGCAGCGGCGAGGCGCAAGGATTTGTCACCGCGGGCAACACCGGCGCGGCGTTGGCGGCAGGCATCTTCCAGGTAGGGCGCATTGAGGGTATCCTGCGCCCAGCCTTGATCATCCCTTTCCCCACGCATCACGGTTTCTGCGTGATCTTGGATGTAGGGGCCAATGCCGATGTCAAACCCGAACATCTTCAGCAGTTTGCCATCATGGGCAGCCTCTACGCCCGCCACATCATGGGCGTATCCAACCCCAAAGTACGCATCCTCAGCAACGGCGAAGAAGAGGGCAAGGGCAACCAACTGGTCATCAGCGCCTATAACCTGCTCGCCGCCACGCCTGGGATTAACTTCCAGGGCAACGTGGAAAGCAAGGAGATTGTGGAAGGGATGGCTGATGTGGTGGTGACCGACGGGTTCACCGGCAACATCTTTATCAAGACCGCTGAAGCTACGGCCAAACTGCTGCAGCGGGTGATGCTGGAAGAACTGACCGCTGGCCCCATCAGCAGCGTGGGCGCGTTTTTGGCCCAGGCTGCGCTGCGCCGGTTACGCACGCGCACCGATGATAGCCAATATGGCGGCGCTGTGCTGCTTGGGTTGTCGGGGATGGTCGTCGTGGCGCATGGACGCAGCAAGGCAACCGCGATCCGCCATGCGATCCGCGTCGCCAAGCAAGGCGTCGAACAGAACATCCAGGCGAGGATCCAAGAGGGTGTGGCCGAATCCGCTCCCCGCACCGCAGGCCGCTTTGGTGATAACGCCATGGAGGCTGTACCCACCTAAGGCCAGCATAGAAAGCGCGATCATGAAGCTGTATCGTAACCTGAGTGAAATCCGGCGCAAGGAGCGTTTGGGCCGCCGCCTGAGCCTGATAGGGCTGCTGATTCTCTTTATCGGCTTACTGGCGAGTTTTGTCCCGACCTGGCTGCCGCCGGATCAGCCCGCCATCAATCCCGTCACGCGCTTTATCCAGATCTATTGGCCCTGGATCAGCTTTGCTGCCCTGCCGCTCGGCTTTATCTTTGCCAGCTTTGGCAGCTATTTCATCAACCGCTTTGCGCGGCGGCGCTGGCCTGGCAGCCGTACCATCGCCCGCCCGGATGAAATGCTCGAACGCAGCATGAAAGGCTTTGACGACAAGTACGCCTATTTTGCCTGGAGCCTGCCCGCCAACTATGTGCTGGTCGGGCCGGGCGGCATTCTGGTCTTTGCCGTGCGCAGCGATAAGGGGCGGGTGACGGTGCAAGGCGACCGCTGGCGCGAGCCGTTTAGCCTGGGGCGCTTCTTCACCGTCTTTGCGCGTGAAGGTGTCGGCAACCCCTCCTTTGAACTCGAAGAGCAGATACGCAAACTGCGCGCCCTGCTTAACCGCCCGGCGGAAGCCGTCAACGGCGATGACACAGCCGCCGACAACTCCTTTGCCGCGGTTCCCATCCAGCCGGTAGCCGTCTTTCTCAACCCGGAAATCCAGTTGACGCTGGATAACCCGGCGATCCCGGTGCTGCGCGCCGACCAGGTAAAAGACTTTGTGCGGCGTAGAGCGCGTGAGACCAAGTTGAACAACGCAACCGTACGTGAACTGACCGGCTATTTGGTTGAACACAGCCGCCACCAGCAGCTGGACGAATCC
>CAZYQJ010000062.1:9060-14221 GCA_964649925.1 uncultured Litorilinea sp. | reverse complement strand
ATGAAAGCGCGCGGTGCAGACCAGCCGTCCACGAGCAAGCCCGCCACCTGCAACGTATCATCGCCGTCACGTTGGGTCATGGCAATAGCAGCCTCACGCAAGCTGTCCCAGTCTGCCGGGGGACTCTCCGGATCCAGCCCGGCCTCGGCCATGAGGCTCTTGTTGTAGTACAGCACAAGGGTATCGGCGTAGACCGGGAGGCCCCAAATCTTGCCGTCGTACATGCACAACGACAGCACCCCCTCTGGGAAATCATCAGCGGATAGGCTTTCGGACCGGTCAAGGTATGGCCCCAATTCGGCCAACGCGCCGATCTCAACATAGCCAGGGATCAGGTCAGCGCCGTTGCCGTATAGATCCGGAACCACCCCGCCACTGAGAGCGGTGATGAATTTTTGATGCGCCTCATCCTGACCAAAGATGCCCTCATGCTCCACGACCGAGGTCTCCGACTGCTGGTTGAACTGGTCGAGAAGATAGGTACGCCCCTCTTCCTTAGACCCAACCAGGTCGGACCAAAATACGACAGTCACCTTTTGCCCCGCAGCGGGCGCAGCAGCGGATTCTCCTTCAGTCGATTCTGGGGCCACCGCCGTGCAGGCAGCCGCCAAAGCGCCGGTAGCGACGGTCGCCGTGAGGTTCAAAAAGCCACGTCGTGTCAATCTCTTGCTCTGCATTGATTCCTCCCTTTGTTGACGAATTCGGATGGGTGGAAGCCGGCAGCTTGGGAACAGAGCCAAGCTGGTTACCTGCTGAACCTTGGAATCGAGTTGCGTGAGTGACACCAGATCTGCGAATCCCGATCTGGTGGAATCAACCACAGCCGCACAGCATGAGTCGAGGCGTGTGCAGGAATGTGCGAATCATCGGCACCCGCTATGTAGCTAACTGAGCGGGTGCTAGCGGATCGTCGGATAGGGGGATGAACGTGAGCAAGAACGCACATCAATAGCCGTATGTGCACCACGGGGAGGAATATTGCACGGCTATCTATCAGTGTCGCGATTGGAGAACAGGGAAGTCACAGAGTCGTTAGCAGGAATGGTCAGCGCGCCGCACTTTTATATGACCGGGAAGCCTCATCCCCACCATCACCTCTGCGGATACAGTATGGCATAAACCCAGGTCACCGTCAACCATATTGCTTCCAGGTCAGGACAGCTTGTATGGTGGGTGTACGGTTATCCTGACTTGTACAGGCTATCATATTCGATCCCACCAAGAAGCCCTAGCGTAGCACGGCTGTGTCCTCCTTCAAGGCGAAGGGTAACCTGAACATCTCCGCCATCACGACCGTGTCTCGTGAGCTGGGATCAGGGATCAGGGCCGAACATAAGCCCCTCATGTCCCGCTGCCATCAGGAACTCGGTCCAGTCGCTGGAGATACATAGCTTGTGGATGTGTGCGGACCCCGTGTAAACGGGGAGAGGCGGCCTGGACATCTCTGTCTTACCGCCGCCAGCGCTCGACCAGCGTGGGCAGTGTGGGGAAGGGGGCGTGTGGTTCAGTCTGATACCAGTACGCCACTGAACTGATATCGTCAGTCAGCGGTTGGAACTTCCCATTCGGCCACCACCCTAACGCCTGCATCGTCACACGCAGATCCTGTTGAAAGCGGATCGGGTCGGGGATGTGCCAGCGATACAACCCGTGCAGCGGCACCTCTCCTGGCTCCTTGCGCCACAAAGGGTAACCCAAAAACGCGGTCGAGAAGGTATCCTGAAAGGCAAAGGCGCCGCCAAAATAGTCCTCCGTGCCTGTGCCGCAGATAGTGGGATACTTTCCGTCGCCATCCAGATAAAACTTGATTTCCCCCTCCCCCCACCAGCCGTTGGAGAACTGATTCCAGCCCATCACTGTACCCACATAATGCCCCTGCCCGCGTACCCCGTCCAGGATCGTATGCTCGGGATACTCACGCGTCGTCATGCTGCGCCGGTACTGCGCGTGGAAGTAGGCCGCCTGTTCCGGCACCTCGCCCAGGGCGTAGGTAATCTGGTAGAAGATGCGGGCGCGCGGGATCTCCTCGGTGTGCTGATTTTCGAGGGTAATCCGGGCGCGGCGGCGGAAGGGCATGGCCCAGTAGCAGTTGTAGCCGCCGGTCGGGTTGACGGCCACGGGCAGCGAGTTGACATGATAATAGTAGCCAAAGACATTGGCGAAAAAGTCGCCCAACGGCACCTCGACAGACGGCGACACCACGTCATCCCAGAACATAAGCAGTACACAGTTACGGACCTGCTCCGGTGCAACAGTAATCCAAATATGCTGGATGACGCCAGGGCCTTCAATATCAGCCAGGGTCAGGGTCGAAGCAGGCTGCAAAAAGATGCGCGGCCGGACCTTCCAGCCCTCCCCCAGCCAGGCGGCAGGGTGGCTCTCGTCAGGCGGCAGTGCATGTGCGCCCCCGCCGACGCTGCCATCGGGATTTTCGGGCGAGATGGACCGGGTCACAGTGTCACTGATCAGCGCCAGATTGCCGAGACCAAAACTCGATTCAAACAGGCTGGGCATCCTATCCTCCAACGGGAGTGGTTGGTTTGATGATCAATGGAATGGTAGGCGAAACCGATGGCGCGCTCTGGTCAGCTCGACCACCCAAGCCAGCCCTCTCTGCCCAACATGCACGCATGCGCGGTACAGCTGCTACCCTGCGCTGCCGTGCGGCCCAGTCAGCCCTCAGGTTGGTCTAGCTGAATATCGGCGGGGGTGATATGGCTCCAGGCGATAAAGGCGAGCGTCGCCAGGAGCAAGAGCAAAAAGCCCAGCCGATAGCCAACAAAGAACCAGGGCTGGAACATGGCGACCACGCCGACGACGATCCCCCCGATGCACAGGCGCTCAACCCTGGCATAGCGCTGCGGGGCAACCTGGTTGTCGAGTCGACGCGCCAGCCAACGGACGAGAAAGATGTAGGCGAAGAGGATCACAAGAAAGCCGACAAGAAAGATCAAGGCCTGCACACCCATAACGTTCTTTCCGTTAAAACTCAGTTAGGACGTAATGCCCTGTCGCAGACAGCGCAAAAAAGTAAGCCGCCGCGCCATAGCGTCCTAGGATAATCCACCCAGCCGCTTACCCTGCGCGTCAAATACATGCAGATGGCCGCGCGCAAGCGAAAAGCGCACTGTGTCGCCGATCCGCCATGGCGCAATCCCGGCCATCGTGCTCACCAGCGTCTGGTGCCCGCTGCGGATGTGTACAATCGTCTCGACCCCTAACGGTTCGACCAGGCTGACCTCCCCCTGGTGCGCGCCCTGTGCATCGATCTGAATGTCCTCGGGGCGGATGCCCAACGTGAAGCTGCCGGGCAGGGTGGGCCCGGCGCCGTTCAGCGCCAGGCGGATCTCGCTGCCGGTCATGTGGAGCATGCCTGCTGACTGCGTCGCGGACAGCAGGTTGATGCGCGGCGTGCCCACCAACTGCGCCACAAAGATGGTGGCGGGCCGGTCATAGATGTCGTGTGGCGTGCCCACCTGGACGATGCGCCCCTGGCGCAGCACGGCAATACGGTCGGCCAAGGTCAACGCCTCTACCTGGTCATGCGTAACAAAAAGCACTGTACTCTGTTGCGTCTTTTGGATGTGTTTCAGCTCGATACGCAGCGTCTCACGCAGTTTGGCATCCAGGTTAGAGAGCGGCTCGTCCATCAAAAAGACGCGCGGCTGGCGCACGATAGCGCGGCCGATGGCGACGCGCTGCATCTCGCCGCCGGACAGGTGTGCCGTCTTGCGCTGCAGCAGATGGCCTATGCGCAGGATACCAGCTACTTCATCGATCCGCTGGCGGATCTCTGACTCGGGCCGACGGCGCAGCGGGGATCGCAGCGGGAAGGCAAGATTGTCGAAGACGGTCATGGTGGGATAGAGCGAGTACTGCTGAAAGACAAAGGCCACATCTCGTTCGGCGGGCGAGAGGGCGTCGACGGCCACACCGTCAAAGACGACCTGGCCGCGGTCCTGTTTTTCCAGCCCGGCGACCACACGCAGCGTCGTGGTCTTGCCTGCTCCGGTCGGCCCCAGCAGCACAAAGAACTCGCCGTCGGCGATATCAAAGGTGACATCGCTCAAGGCGGTGACGTGGCGAAAGCGTTTGGTGATAGCCCGCAGCGCCACCTCAGCCATGGATCACCTCGACAGATGGAGGCGTGACGGGCTGCGCCGCGGCAGGCAGCGGGAGTGCGGCCTCGCTGGCGGCGTCAAAGAAACGCACACGGTTTGGGTCCAGGTCAAAGCGCAGCGGCGAACCGATAGCGGAATGGCCGTCGCGACCGGCGCGCACATGCACAATGCTCTCCGTTGCGTTGGGCGCCAAGGCCAGGTGATAGAGCGCATATGCGCCGTGTAGGTCGTCGGCGTAGAGTTCGCCACGGAGCGCGCCCGTGGGGGACAGCGTGGCCGCCTCGGGCCGGAAACCCACGATGACCGGCTTTGCGGCCACATGCTGGTCAAGCGTGGCGCGCCACACCTCAGGTACGGCATAGACGTTGTCGCCGGGCAGGTGGATAACCCCCTCAGTGTACGTGCCAGTGATCAGGTTCATGCCTGGGCTGCCGACAAAGCGCGCCACAAAAAGATTGGCAGGGTCGGCATAGACCTCGGCAGGCGTGCCGATCTGCTGGATGACGGCATTGGACATGACCACGATGCGGTCGCCCATCGCCATGGCCTCGACCTGGTCGTGCGTCACGTAGACCGTGGTTGCCCCCTGCGCCAGGTGCAGCCGCTTGATCTCGGCACGCATGACCGAGCGGAAATCGGCGTCGAGCGCGCCCAGCGGTTCGTCCATCAGGAAGGCGGCCGGTCGCCGCACCAGCGCCCGCGCCAGGGCCACGCGCTGGCGCTCGCCGCCGCTGAGCGCGCGCGGGCGCAGCTTGAGCAAGTGGTCGATCTGGAGCAGCCGCGCCACTTCGGCAACCCGGCTGTTGATCTCAGACTGGGGGACCTGCTGGGCTTCCAGCGTAAAGGCGATGTTCTCGCGCACGCTCATATGCGGGTAGAGCGCAAAGAACTGAAAGACAAAGGCGATGTCGCGCTCACTGGGGTGGTTCCAGGTCACGTCGCGACCGTCGATCAGGATCTGCCCGCTGGTCACTGCTTCCAGCCCCGAGATCATGCGCAGCGTGGTGGTCTTGCCGCAGCCCGACGGGTCGAGCAACACG
>CAZYQJ010000062.1:0-9050 GCA_964649925.1 uncultured Litorilinea sp. | reverse complement strand
ACGACAAACTCACCCTGGCGGATGGTCATATCCATTGGCTGGACGGCATAGGTGTCGCCGAACCGTTTAGAGACTTGGCGGAGTTCGATGGTCGCCATGCTGGACTCCCGACTACTGGCGGATGGCGCCGAAGGTGACGCCGCGCAGCAGGAATTGGCGCAGTGCAAAGGTGACGATCACCACCGGGATCAAAAAGCCGAGCGTGCCCGCAGCGATGGCGGACCACTCGATGCCGCCGCGCCCCATGATCGTGGGGATGCTGGGCGGCGCGGTACGTGCCGCCTCGGTGGTCAGCATCAGGGCAAAGGCATATTCGTTCCAGGCGAAGATCAGCGAAAAGACCGTGGTGGCCGCGATCCCGGTGATCGCCTGCGGCAGTACAACCTTGCGAAAGGCCTGCAGCCGCGTGTAGCCGTCGACCAGGGCGGCCTCTTCATACTCGCGTGGGATTTCGTCGAGAAAGCCCTTGAGCAGCCATACGGTCAGCGACAGATTAAAGACCGTATAGAGCAAGATCAGCCCGAGGTGGGTGTCATGCAGCCCCAGGTTGCGGTACATGATAAAGATGGGGATGGTGACGACTACGGCGGGCAGCATGCGCGTGCTCAGGATAAAAAAGAGCAGGTCGTTCGCCCCCGGCACTTTAAAGCGGCTGAAGGCATAAGCCGCCAGCAGCCCCAGCAACACGGCCAGCACAGTCGAACTCCCGGCGATGATCATCGAGTTGCGCAGCCGCGCCACGTAGGGGCTGGGGCCGGTGATCCGCTGGCCGTTATCCAGCGCAATGCGGTCATACCAGGCGAGGTCGGTCTGCTCCTGCATGCGTTCGAGCCGCAGCCTGCTCAGGACAGCGCGGTCGGTGAGCAGGTTGACAAACCCCTCCAGCGTGGGGGAAAAGAGCACCTTGGGCGGTACGGCGATCGTGTCGGCGCGTGATTTGAAGGCGGTCGACGCCATCCAAAAGACCGGGATCAGCCCAATCACGGCGAGGACAATCGCCAGCGTGATGCGTAGACGGCGGAAGAAGGCGACGCGTGCGCCCACCTTGTCCACACGCACCGAATAGGTGATCGGGGTGCGCGGGGCGTTGGCAGCCTGCAGTGGTATGTCTCGGCCCGGTAGAGGGTCCGCCGCCATCGTCAGCCCTCCTCTCGGATGCGGTTGAGGGTGCGGATATAGACATTGCTGATGGCGATGATCACGACCAGGATGATATAGGCGAGGGCGCAGGCGATGCCCGTGCGCCACTGCCCCTGAAAGGCCATGCGGTAAAGGTTAACCGCCACCAACTCGGTCGTATCGCCCGGCCCGCCGCCGGTCAGCCCCATCACCAGGTCGAAACTCTTAAAGGCCTCGATGGTACGAAACAGCACGGCGATTAAGAGCAAGGGTAACACTTGAGGCAGGGTAATGCGCCGGAACTGGAACCAGGGGCTGGCACGGTCGATGGCCGCAGCCTCATACAGATAGTCGGGGATCGCCTTGAGTCCGGAGAGACAGAGCAGCATCACAAAGGGCGTCCACATCCAGACGTCAACGATCACCACAGCCCATAGCGCCGTGCTGGTGTTTGCCAGCCAATCGGGCGCGCTCGCCGGGTCCCAGAAGCCTAGCAGATAGTTAAAGATGCCATAGCTGGGGTTAAAGATCAGCTTCCAGAAGAGGCCGACCACCACCGGCGAGAGCATCATCGGCACCAGGATCAGCGTCGTCACAAAGCCGCTGCCGGTAAAACGATCACGCAGCAGCAGGGCGAGGCCAAAGCCGAGGACCGTCTGCAGCCCGACCGAGAGAAAGGCGAAGCGCCCGGTGGTCGCGAAGTACTTCCAGATCCGCGGGTCGTTGAGCAGGTCAACATAGTTTTGCAGCCCGACCCACACGGGCGGCGCTTTGGCAATAGCCGAATAGTCGGTGAAGCTCAGGTACAGGCTGTAAAAGAGCGGAAAGATGTTGAGCAGCACCAACAGGATCAGCGTGGGCGCGATAAAGAGCCACTGGATCGAGCGGTCGCTGAGGGTGCGGACACGAGCCGCACCCGGTGAGCGAACAGGGTCTTGAGTAGGATACATGGCGATGGTCGTTTGTGTGCCGGGCTAAACGCCTACTCGATATAGCCGTTGTCGCGCAGGATCTGGTCATGCTCTTCGGCCATGCGCGTCAACGCCTCTTCGGCGGTACCCGTGACCTCGGCGGGGACGATATAGCCGGTCAGCTCGCGCTGGGTCACCTCAAGCAGTTGGCCGAAGACCGGGATGTTCCAATAGTCCATGACCTTCTGCATGGTGTCGGCAAAGGCCCCGTTGTAGGGGTTGACCTCCAGAAACTCGGGTGAGGCCAGAACGTTGATATTACAGGTGTAACCGCCCAGGGCTGCCCACTCCCGCTGGATCTCCTCCTGGGCGAACCAGCGGATAAAGTCCTTGGCCGCCTGCTGGCGTTCCGGGCTGGCATAGCTGACGATGCTTAAGCCCTGCCCGCCCAAAGCCGAAAAGCTGGCCCCCTCCGGACCGACCGGGTTGGAGAAGAAACCGGTGGTAGCAGCGGTCGGGTTGATGGCTTCGCTGGCGAGGGCCGGTAAGAAGGCGAAGTAGTTCATGGCCATGGCCGCTTGCCCGCTGATATAGGCATCGTTGGTCTCTTGGAAGAAGGCATTGCTCATACCGGGCGGGCTGCAGCACTGGTACAGTTCGCGGTAATATTCAAGCGCAGCGACAGCCTGCGGTGAGTTGGCGACGCCGAGCACCTCATTGGTCTCTGGGTCTTGCCAGCGCGCCCCAAAGCTGAACATCACGTTCTCATAGCCCATGGTCGCGCCATCGTAATCCTTCTGCGTGTAGATGGCTGCGCCATAGAGCCCCTCGTCCGGCCGTGTGAAGAACTTGGCAATGTCCATCAACTGCTGCCACGTTTCGGGCACGTCCAGCGGATAGCCGTACTGATCTTCAAAGGCGGCCATTTCTTCGGGGTTCTCAAAGAGGTCCTTGCGGTAGGCCCAGCCGACGGCATCCCCTTCAGTCGGGTAGGCCCAGTAGCGGCCGGAGCCTGGCGGGTATTCGCCGTAATAGGTCAGCGTGGCGGGCGTGACCGTCTGGTCGATCCCTTCATCCTTCATAAAGTCGGTTAGCTCCACATAATGGCCTTGTTCGGAACCCTGGCCGAGCCACTGGCTATCGCCGACGATCATATCGAAGCTGTCGCCCCCAGCCGCGAACTCGGCGAAGGCGCGGTCATAGAAACTGCCCCACGGCTCCTGCACCACATTGATCCGGATGCCCGTTTCCTCCTCATAGAGCGAGCCGATCTCCTGCAGGTAGTCAGCCGGGTCCCACTGCGCCCAGAGGATGGTCAGCTCGTCGACCTCCCCGGCTGGTGCGGATGACGAAGTCTCCTCGGCGGCGGCCTCGGTAGGGGCAGCGGCGTCACCGCCAGTTGGGGAGGCGGGCGCTGGAGCACAGGCCGCGAGCAGCGCCCACAGGAGCATCAGTGACAGCAGCAAGCGTGCATGAGTGTACATGGGTTTCCTCCTGGGGAATGTACAAGGTGGTTGACTTCCAGGGCGGCCATCTCGAAACCATGCAGCCCTGGGAGGGAGCAGTCGCAGCACTCGTACGCAATATGGATCAAACGGGAGTCAGATGCACTGAAGCAGTGGGGCAAATCGTACATAAAGGAATCGGCTTTGTCAACACAGATAATTTTGTCAACGTCTTAGCCTAGCTGCCGCTGAGACATTCCTGATGGGGAACTTGCCCCCTCTTGCATGCGCCCGTTGACCTTGAAGACCGAATCCATCTCCTCGTTGGCGATCACAGGGAAATCCTCATATAGGAAGCAGGCCACGGCGCGATGGTCTTCGGTCTGATAGAGCGGGGGGGCTTGCTGCAGACATTTTTGCATCGCCGCAGGACAGCGGTCAGCAAATTTGCAGGCCGCGGTTTCAGGTGGCTGCGCCGGGAAAGCCGCTTTCCCTTCCGCCTTCCAGGGATGGTCTGGGTTTGGATTGGGCATGGAGCCGACCAGGAGTTGCGTATAGGGGTGACTCGGCTGCTTCACCACCCCTTCGATCCCTCCTGCTTCGGCCACCGAACCGCGATACATGACAATGATGTTATCGCCGATCTGAAACGCGGTGGCCAGGTCATGGGTGATGTAGACGATGGAGATCCCGAACTCCTGTTTGAGCCGCTGGAGGCTGCCGAGTACGGTCGCGCGCAGGGAGGCGTCGATCATGGAGACCGGTTCGTCGGCGAGGATGATGCTGGGCTTGATGATCATGGCGCGGGCCACCATGACACGCTGCCGCTGCCCCCCGCTGAGTTGGT
The DNA here is from genome assembly GCA_964649925.1 of uncultured Litorilinea sp. Lineage (GTDB taxonomy): Bacteria > Chloroflexota > Anaerolineae > Caldilineales > Caldilineaceae > QEUY01. The sequence continues at coordinate 4,728 of CAZYQJ010000062.1, read as the reverse complement.
GGGGATAGCGGCCAAGCGTCTCTTCCGGGCGCAATCCAACCGTCTCTAGCGCCTCCTCGACCATATCCCACTTTTGCTCTTGCGACTTGGCAAGCTTGAGATAGTCGATGGGCATGGTCAGTACGTGCTCCACGCGGTAGAACGGGTTGTAGACCTCAAACGGGTCCTGAAAGATCACCTGGACATCGCTGAGGAAGGCGCGGGCTTCGCTCTTGGAGAGCCTCTGAAGGTCCTGCCCTTTGTACCGGATGATGCCCGCAGTGGGCGCAATGGCGCCGAGGAGAAGGCGGGCGAGGGTGGTCTTGCCGCTGCCGCTCTCGCCGACGACGGCCGTAATGGTAGGCGGGTCGCGCTCAATGGCCATGGAAAAGGCTTCGAGGGCAACCGTCCGCGTCCTGTCGAACAGGCCGCCGCCGAAGATCTTGGTCACGCCTTGCGCTTCCAACAGTGCAGTCATGGCAGGCTTCCTCAGGTTGCAAAATGGCAGGCGGCCCAGGTGTCGGGCTGGATTTGGCGCAGCAGCGGCACCTCGGTGCGGCACCGCGCTTGGGCTATGGGACATCGCGGGTGGAATACGCAGCCGGAAGGGACGTTGAGCAGCGAGGGCGGCAGGCCAGGAATGCCCACGAATTCACCCTTGACCTCGGTTGAGGGCAGGCTGGTGATCAACAACTGTGTGTAGGGGTGGCGCGGGTTATGGTAGATCTCACGCATGGGCGAAACCTCCATCAAGTGACCGGCGTAGATAACCCCCAACCGTTCGACAAACTGAGCCATAAGGCCCATATCGTGGCCGACGAGGATCACCGAAGCGCCGATCCTGGCCTGGACATCGCGGAGCGTCTCCATCACCTGGCGCTGAACGACCACGTCGAGGGCGCTGGTCAATTCATCGGCGATGATGACCCTGGGCGTGAGGCTAATGGCGATGGCGATGATGACGCGCTGTTTCATGCCGCCGCTGAGTTCGTGTGGATACATGTTTGCCACTTGCGGCGGCAGCCCCACGGTGGCGAGCAGGGCGGCGATCCGGTCATCTAGTTCGCTATTGGAGAGCTTGATCCCGTGATCACGCAGGCCAAGGCCGATCTGGTTGCGCACCCGCATGACAGGATTGAGCGAGTTCATCGAGCCTTGAGCGACCAGCGCAATCTCAGACAGCCGCAGTTGTTTCATGTGCGATTCCGGGATCGCCAGCAGATCGGTGTCGCCGAGCCAGATGCGCCCCGAGACGACGCGCGCAGGCGGCTTGATCAGGCGCATGATCGTCAAGGCCATGGTGGACTTGCCGGAGCCCGACTCGCCCACCAGCCCTAAACGCTCCTGGGCGCGCAAGGAGAAAGAAATGTCTTCGACGGCGTGAACGGGGCCGCGCGGTGTATCGTAGTAGACGGTCAGGTTTTCGACGCGCAGGGCATCCGCCTTGTCGCCATCGCTGGTACGCTCGAGGATCTCATGTGAGAAGTGGCTGGCCATTACGCCCGTCTCCTAAGCCGTGGGTTGGCGACCTCGTCAAGGCCGATGGTGATGAGGAACAGGCTGATGAAGAGAATGGCGATCACGACAATGGGCGGCAGCCACCACCACCACCACCCATTGATAACGGCGGCGTTGTACTGAACCCAGAAGATCGTCATGCCAATCGTCGGGTCGTCCATGGGGCCGAGTCCCAGCACCTCGAGACCGATCGAAGCAAGTACCGCCGCCGAGACTGCAATCACCAGCGATGAGGCCAGGTAGGGCAGCAGGTTGGGCAAGATCTCTTTCACGATAATTGCATATCCCGGCATGCCCGACAACCGGGCGATCTGCACGTAGCTGCGCTCGCGCAGTGACAGGACTTGGGCGCGGATGGTACGCGCCGGAAAGAGCCAGGCGAGCGCGGCCACTACCAACGCCATCTGATTGACCGTGAGTGACTCCGGGATCACCATGGCGACGGTGATGAGCACCATGAGGCCGGGGATGGTGAGGCCGACGTCGACGATGCCGCGCAGGATGGCGTCGATCCAGCCGCCATAGTAGGCGCTGACGAAGCCAATCGTAGCGCCGAGAGTCACGCCAAGAAACCCGGCGATAAGCCCCACGCGCAGCGTCAGCGGCGTGCCGACGACCATGACGGCAAAGAGGTTGCGCCCCTGCTTGTCGCTGCCGAAAGGCAGTTCCCAGGAAGGAGGTTTCAGCGGCGAAACCGATACGGGGCGCGCCTGCTCGATGTCGACAAACAGCCGCCCGATGAAGGACGAAAAGAGCAACGTGAACAAGAGGACAAGGCCGACTACCAAGGAGGGGTTACGCCGGAAATAGCGCAGAACGGCATCGAATCGTTCGCGTGCATTGTCCTCTTGCGTGATGCGTACTCTGCGCTCGACGCGCTCGACAGAGGTCGCCATATTAACTTCTCCGATAGGTGATCCGTGGGTCCAGCAGCGGATAGGCGATGTCCAGAATAAAGGTCGCCAGGCCAATGGAGACGATGACGACAAAGACAATCCCCTGAACCAGGTAGAAGTCGGATCCCCGGATGCCTTGATAGAGCACGGTGCCGATGCCCGGATAGCCAAAGATGACTTCGACCAACACGGCGCCGCCCACGATGCCGCCGAGGGAGAGCGCCAGCGCCGTCACCTGGGGCAGCAAGGCGTTGCGAATGGCGTAGCGGGTGAAGATCGTGCTGTCGCGCAGGCCCATCGCATCGGCGTAGACCACGTAATCCTCTCCCTGGGTCATCACCATCATGGCGCGCATCCCCATGGCCCAGAAGCCGAGACCCACGAGGAGAATGGAGAGCGCTGGCAGCATCGAATGCCAGATCACATCAGATATGAAGCGCCACGTGAATGTGGGGATCGTGCCCGGCGTATAACCGCCAAACATGGGGAACACGCCCAGGTAGAAACCGAACAGATAGACGAGGATCAGCCCCAGCAAGAAATAGGGGATCGCCGTCATCATGAGGATTGGGGGCATGATATAGTTCAGGATCTTCGGCGTATTCGGCCAGGCCATCAGCGCCCCCAGAAAGTTGCCGATGAGAAACGCCAGGATCGTGGTGGTAAGCAGCAGCGCGATGGTCCAGGGGATCGCCTCTGCGATCATGTCCGCCACTCGACGCGGATAGTTGACGATCGAATAGTTGAAGTCGAAGCGCGCCATGTCGGACATATAGGTGAGGTATTGCTTCCACAGGGGCTGGTCAATGCCGAACTTGGCCTCGAACTCCGCGATCATATCCTCCAGACCCGCCTGCACAGAGCCGCTGAGCGATGCCTGTGAAATCAACTTCTCGCGCACCGGATTCACCCCGCCGAGCCGTGGCAGGAGGAAGTTAAAGGTGGCAGCAGCCCAAACGACGGCCAAAAAGATCAGGAAGCGCCGGAAGATATAGGCAATGCTCATTACCGTCTCCTATCTGGACCGATATCTACCAGATGCCATGGCGGTGGCCCCCGTGAGGGGCCACCGCGCGCAGCCAGCCCTATGCCTGAGCCGGCTTAACCCGGTGCAGCACCAGCGGGAAGGTGAGGTGCCACTGGGCGGAGTTGGTGTAGGGATCGTTCTGGTCGGGCATGCCTGTCCAGTATTCGGTTGTCCAGGGCAAGCGGTGGAAGCCGTGGGTGAGCATAATATCCGGCAGCTCGGGCAGCCAGATCTCCATCGCGCGCACCCAGATGTCGATGAGTTTCTCCGTGTCATCCGGGTGTGTCATGAACGCCTCGTCAGCCAGCTTGTCGAACTCAGCATTACTCCATTTGGAGAAGTTCACCGCATGGCCGCCGGGAATCGATTCCGAACTGCTCTGGTACAACGCCAGGGTTTCCTGTGGTTCGCGACAGCTTCCGCCATGGCCGAAGAGCACGCCGTTGTAGTCACCCTGGGAGAACGGGTCAAACCAACCAGGCGGTTCGGAGTAGCTTGCTTCGATCCCCCCTCGTTTGAGGTATTCGACGACCACCGGGCCTACGCTTGTAAAGTCAAAGAAGCTGGTGATGTCCAGCTTCACTTGCTCGCCGTTTTCATCCAGCCACATGCCGTCGGCGTTCTTGGTCCAGCCTTTGGCCGTGAGCAGTTCGTCCCCCTTGGCAGGATTGTATTCGAGTGTGTTGTACTGCTCTAACAGCGGCTTGGTCGCTTCGAAGTAGGGCTGTAGCGCCGGATAGTCAGGCATGGGCAGCGGCGTCACCTTGGCCGCGCCGGACCAGGCAACCTCTACGATGGCGTCGCGGTCGATGTAGTAGCTGAGTGCCCAACGTACGTTCTTGTCACTCCAGGGATCGCGCGAGTTGTTGACGTACAAGGAATGCGGCCACCAGTCGACGTAGCCGTAGGGCGGTTCACTGCCGGTCCACGAGGTTGCCTTGGGGTTGCCATTGAGCACGGTCGGCCAACTGGAGGGCTGAATGCCCGTGGTAAAGTCCACCTCATTCTTGATGATGGACTGCACCAACTGCTGCTCCCCCTGGTCGGGCAGCAGGATAAAGCGTTCGACTGCGGGGAGTTCGGCCACCCCTGCCTCGACACCCCACCACTCGTCGGCGCGGTCGAGAATCTTCTGCTGCGGCGAGGAATGCACCACACGCCACGGGCCGGTCGTAACGGGCCATCCCTTTTCAATGTCGAAGTGCGTAAAGGAGGCGACATCTTCGTTTTCAAAGACGTGCTTCGGCATGATATAGAGGCCGATATCGAAGTGGTAGGTCATTTGCCAGAAGAAGCGCGGGGATGGCA
>CAZYQJ010000061.1:0-14231 GCA_964649925.1 uncultured Litorilinea sp. | reverse complement strand
AATCACCGCCTTGTGCGCCAAAAGGCGCACCGTCTCGCTGTGGCCGATGCGCAGATACCTCAATCGGATCCTCTCCGATATCCGCCGCAATGCTGCGGCCCAGACAGTCCACACGCCGCCCCACAAAGTCAGGCTTGTCCAGCGACTGGCCGAACTTGGCGCGGCCGAAGTCATAGGACTTGATGCGCCGGGCACGCCAGTGCTTGTGGGGATGCTGTCGGTAGAAGGTGTAGACATCAAAGTCGTTGATGCCCGTGCTGCTGTCCAGGTAATGCAGCGCTGCCCCCTGGTACAGCGCCACGCACAGCACCTGCTCGGCATACAGCGCAAGACTCTTGCGCAGCCCTGACCTTGTTTCATCATGCTTGTGAATCCACAGGCCGCGTGATAAACTAGCCAGAGCCCGATGCCTTCAACAACCTCAGCGAACCCTTAACCGATGGACCTGGCCCATTTTGTCGTCCATGTGATCTCGCATTGGAGACCTTGTGGATGAGCAGACTGCTCTTCAGTGGCAGGCCCGAGCCACACACAACCTTGCCATTTGACCTCTTGCCAGGAGTTTTCATGCCCTAGAGGGGAGATGACACTTGACGAATCACGTTGTGACGCGCGGCCGACCTGTCAATAGACCCGCAGTTGCCACGGGGGCCCCGCGCCTCCGTGCCCGCACACGCGAGGCTATCGGATTTTACCTGTGCATTCTGCCCTGGCTGGTGGGGTTTCTGGCGTTTATCGCCGGCCCCATGATCTATTCCTTCTATTTGTCTCTGACCAAGTATGACATCCTATCCACGCCGCGCTGGGTTGGGTTAGACAACTTTGCCGCCTTGCTCCGCGACGACTTGTTCTGGCAATCGCTCAAGGTGACCGGCTACTATTCATTCGGTGCAGTGCCGCTTCGTCTCTTGTTCGGCCTCTTCCTGGCCGTCCTCCTCAACCAGCGCATTGTCGCCCGTGCCTTTTTTCGCACACTCTTCTACTTGCCAGCCGTCATGAGCGGGGTCGCCGTCTCTCTATTGTGGCTGTGGGTGTTCAATCCTGAATTTGGCGTCATCAATTATCTGCTGAACTTCATCGGCATCGAAGGCCCCAAGTGGATCTACAGTGAAGATTGGGCTGTGCCCTCTCTCATCTTAATGAGTGTTTGGGATGCCGGTGCGATCATGATCATCTTTCTCGCCGGGCTTCAAGGAGTGCCCGACTCGCTCTATGATGCCGCCGAAGTAGACGGTGCGAATGCATGGCAGAAATTCCTCAATGTCACTTTGCCGATGCTCAGCCCGGTCATTCTCTTTAACCTGGTCATCGGCGTCATCAACTCATTCCAGGTCTTTACTCAAGCCTACGTCATGACGGGCGGCGGACCCCACAACGCCACCTATTTCATCGTACTCTACATCTACCATGCGGCGTTTAGCGACTTGCGGATGGGCTTTGCCTCGGCCCTCGCCTGGGTACTCTTTTTGATTACGTTGGCCTTCACCCTGTTGATCTTCCGTTCAACACCCTTCTGGGTCTACTATGAATCGGAGATGGGGGGAAGCAAAGCCAAACTGGCCAAGAGCAGAGGGGGTGCATGATGGCTGCCACCCGCCAGGGGAGCGTTCCCTTCTTCAGCCGCCAAAGCACTCAGCAAGCCTTTCAGTTAGCGCTTGTCTACATCGTGATCCTCGGATGTGCCCTGATCCTCATGGTGCCCTTTGGCTGGATGCTTTCGACTGCGCTAAAACCGATTGAACAGGTCTTTGAGTATCCGCCTTCTTGGCTGCCGGATCCGGCACAATGGTCCAATTTCGTTGAGGGGTGGAATCGGAAGCCCTTCTCTCGCTATCTGCTCAACACACTCTACATCACGGTCGTGGCGATCCTAGGTACGCTGGCCTCTACCTCGTTGGTCGCCTACGGCTTTGCACGACTGCGCGCCCCGGGTAGCGGCGTACTTTTCCTGCTGCTGCTGAGCACCATGATGCTGCCGGAGCAAATCACACTGATCCCTTCATTCCTGCTATTTAAGTATCTGGGATGGCTGGACACCTACGCGCCACTGCTAGTGCCAGCCTTTACGGCTGCACCTGCCCCTATCTTCGTCTTTTTACTGCGCCAGTTCTATATGACATTGCCGCGCGAGTTGGATGATGCCGCCAAAATCGACGGCTGTTCCATCTTCGGCATCTTCTGGCGCATCCTTTTGCCGCTTTCAAAGCCAGCCCTAGCGACAGTGGCGATTTTTGTCTTCTTCAACCGCTGGAATTCCTTTCTCTATCCATTGATCTACCTCAAGACCCCCGCGAAGTGGACGCTGGCCGTGGGCCTCTCATTTTTTCACAGCCAGCAGAGCGGTGGTTTGACCCCATGGAATCTGCTCATGGCTGTTACATTGCTGGTCGCGATTCCGCCGCTATTGATCTTTTTCCTAGCACAACGCCAGTTTGTGCAGGGAATCGCTCTAACCGGACTGAAGGGATAATCGGCGCGCTGCTGGCAGAGCGGGAGAGACCACTTGTGGACCGAAGCTGGCCCCCCGTGGTCATAGGGCAAGAAAGCTGTTACAAACCGTGTTAGCCAATTGTTTCATGTGAGAAAAAAGGAGAGTATTGTGAACCAGTTATCGCGACGCGAGTTTTTGCGCGCTTCCAGCCTGACGGCGCTAGGAGCCGTGCTGGCTGCTTGTACGCCCACCGCCGCTCCAGGCCAGTCCGGAGCAGCAGGCGCTGCGCCTGCTGGCGAGGCAGCAACCATCACGTATATGAGTTGGGGAAACGAGGAAAAATTCGTCAGTGAGCAGCGCTGTTTCCAGCCGTTTTACGATGCCAATCCGGATATTACGGTGGACTTCATCGGCCTAGCCTGGGATCCCTACTGGCAAAAGATCCTCACGGGCCTGGCTTCAGGCGATCCGCCTGACGTCTTCCGTATGGAGTACTGGAAAGCCCATGCCTACTATGCGCGTGATGTGATCTTGCCCCTCTCCCAGTATTTTGCCGCCGACGGCATCAACCCCGAAGAGATCTTCATCGACATCCAGGAACAAGGTGTCTACAACGGTGAATGGTATGGCATCCCGCGCGGGGCCACAGGCAACCAGGTGATCTACTACAACCGCAACATGTTTGACGAGGTGGGCCTAGAATATCCCGAGAATACACCCGACTGGACCTGGGACGATTTTCTCGAGATCGCACGCACGCTGACGCGTGACACCGACGGCGACGGCGAAATTGACGTATGGGGCATTGACACGGCCAAGGACACTCAAGACTGGAACGGCGGGCAGCAGATGGCTTGGGGGTGGGGAGGACGGCTCTTCTCCGAGGACGGCAGCCAGAGCACCTTCAACACACCTGAGGTCATCGAGGGGCTTCAATTCCTGGCCGACCTGCGCAATGTGCATGGCGTAGCACCCTACCCGGCGCAACTTCCCGAAGGCATGGGCGATCCTTTCCTGATCGGCAAAGTCGCCATGAACAGCAATGGCGGCTTTATGATCAATACCTATAAGATCATCAAGGACTTTGATTGGGGTATCGCCACTATCCCGGCTGGCCCCGTCCGCCAGGTCGCGTACAGCAAGCCCAATGCCACTGTGATCACCAAGGCGACCCGCTTCCCTGATGCCTCTTGGGCACTCCTCAAGTACATCTTTAATGAAGACAACGTCCGGCGTGAGGCAGATGAAGCGTTGTGGCCGCCCTGCCTCGACTCCGCTCTGCGCGCCGATTGGTATCTGAAATCGGATGAGCCGCCCTACAACCTGGAGCCAACCGTGCCTGGGTTGCTGGTGGAGGGGCAGGCTCCAGAACTCGACCCGCGCGCCGACCAGATCCGGCGCACGACGATGGCCGAATTGGACCCGGTGTGGCTGGGTGAAAAAAACATCGCCGAAGTCGCTCCGATCATTGACCAGAAGGTCAATGAGATCTTGTCCAGTGATGATCTCCCGGAACTGAGCTAAGTGCCGTTGGTCCTCCTGGAGCAGAACGCTCTTCTCCGGGAGGATCTGTTTTCATCAACAGATACCTGTCTCCAACAAACCTCTCGGCGAGAATTTCCATCATGCGCATTATCTATATTGACATTGATTGCCTGCGGCCTGACCACCTGGGCTGTTACGGCTATCACCGGCCCACGTCGCCCAATATCGACCGCATCGCAGATCAGGGGATCCGCTTCAACCATTATTACTGTGCCAGTTCACCTTGTCTTCCTTCACGCACCGGCTTGGCATCGGGGCGTTTCGGCATCCGCAACGGCGTAATCTCCAACCACGGTGCAGGGGCGCGCTTCCATCTACGTACACGCAACTACGTAGGGCCGCAGCCGGACAACGAAATGTTGATGCGGCGGCTGCGCGCCCACGGTTACGATACCTTCTGCATCTCCAACTTCGCCGACCGCCACAACGCGCTCTGGTGGATGTACGGGTGGACGGCTTATCACACGCCCAACCTCAAGGGCGGTCAGGAAACCGCCGAAGAGGTCAACGCGGCGGTCCTGCCCTGGCTGCGCGAGCACGCCCGCCGGGACAACTATTTGCTCTATATCAATTATTGGGATGTTCATCGCGTCTACAAAATGGATATCTCTTGGGCGGATCGCTTTCGTGACCACCCGGTACAGCAGCCATGGCCCGACGAGACAGCCATCGCCGCACACCAGCAGATCCGCGGCCCTTTCACAGCGCACGGACAGTTCAAGGATGATGTGAGTCCCTGGCCGCTCATGCCGGGCAGCATCAGTTCGCGCGCTGACTTTGAGCACATGCTGACCGGCTATGACGCCTCAATTGCCTACACCGACCACCATGTCGGCCAAGTCTTGGATGAACTGGATCGCCAAGGGGTGCTCGACGAAGCGGTCGTGATCGTCTCCGCCGATCACGGCGACGCCTTTGGCGAACACGGCATCTATTCCGACCACGTCTGCGCCGACGAATGTATTCACCGTGTACCGCTGATTATCAAATGGCCTGACGTAGCGCCGGCGCGCGCCAGTTCTGATGCCTTTCTCTACAACGTCGACTTTGCGCCGACGCTGTGTGAGTTGCTGGACGCGCCGCCAGCAGAGGACTGGGATGGGGCTTCGTTTGCCGAGAACATCCGGGGCAACCCCGGTTTCGACCGCGACTATTTGGTATGGGATACAGGATTGTATACGGTGCAGCGCGCTGTACGCACCAAGACCCACCTCATGATCTGCACCTACGATGATTTCGGCTATTCATTTGACCCGGTGGAACTCTACGATATGACCGTTGACCCCTATCAGACACGCAACCTCGCTGCCGAGCAACCGGACGTGGTGCAACACTGCAGCTATCTCATGGAAGAGTGGGTGCAAGCGCAGCGCGCCAAGGGGCACGTCATCCCCGATCCGGTGGATGAGATCTTGCGCGAGCGCGCTGGAAAAGTCTCGCCATGAATATCATCCTCGTCGTCTTTGATACGATGCGCCAGGACTGTGTGGGCGTCTATGGCGCTCCGCCCTGGGGCAAGGTACAGACGCCCCACCTGGACGCCTTTGCCCAGGAGGCAATCCGGTTTACACGAGCCTATCCGGAGTCGCTGCCCACCCTACCGGCGCGCCGTAGTCTGTATACAGGGCAGCGTGTCTACCCGTTTGCTGATGGCAATGTCCAGCTCAAGGGCGACTTCGGTGGGGTTCCGGGCTGGGGACCAATCCCGGAGGGACAGGACACGGTGGCCGAGCTTCTGCAGCGATCCGGCTACCGTACCGCTTTGATCTCCGATCTCTACCACCAGTTCAAGCCGTCGAAGAATTTCCATCGTGGCTTTGACCAGTGGCTTTTCCTGCGCGGCCAAGAGACAGATCCCTATCGCAGCGGCCCGGATCCAAGCCAGGCTGAGATTGACTATTGGCTGCCGCCCGAAGTGCAGGGGATGACGACGCGCGGTGCGCGCTTTATCCGCCAGTGTCTCAAGAATATGCAAGGACGCACGCGTGAAGAGGATTACTTCAATGCGCGTGTTATGATCGAGGCTAGCCGCTGGCTAGAGGAAAACCAGGATGCCGAGCGGTTTTTTCTCGTGGTCGAGAGTTTTGACCCGCATGAGCCGTGGTTCGTCCCGCCACACTACCGCCGCCTCTATGATCCCACCGATGGCCGCGAGATGGTCGCGCCCCCATACCGGCCTGCTGATCTGCTGCCCGCCGATCTGCTGACGCGCCTGCGCGCCAATTACAGCGGGCTGGTGACCATGTGCGACCGCTGGTTCGGCCATCTTCTGGAGACCATACGCACCTTAGGGTTGTTGAACAACACGGCCATCATTGTAATGAGCGACCATGGCCACGCCCTCGGCGACACCAATTTCGTGGGCAAGCGCGGCTATCCTTCACACCCCTGTTGTCTGAATACGGTGCTCCTGGTTCGGCACCCACACGGTACAGGCGCAGGCATGTGCTCGGACTTGCTCCTCCAGCACACGGATGTGGCAGCCCAGATTCTGGACTTTGTGAGCGTCGCCCCGTCGCAAGCGATCCATGGACAGCCGTTCTTTGCTGCTGCGGTCGCTGAGCAGCCAGCCTTGCGTGACCACGTCGTGTTGGGCTGGCGCGATGCCCTCACAGTGATTGACGACCACTGGTGGATGAACTGCAAGTGGGACGGCAGCGGAGCCTTTCTCTACAGCCTCAGTCAACCTGATCCCTTTGGCCTCAATGTGGCTGATCGCGAACCGGAAACGGTACGCGCCCTGTTCCAGAGGGCGCTCGCTGACGCAGGCGGCGAGTTTCCCGCCTACCTGTTGGCGCTGGCTGCCGGTGCGGAGCACACACCCAACGCGCGCGTGAATGCATCTGACCGGCGGGTGTTGTAGCTGCGACTGCACCTGGATAGATGTCCATAGGCACTGGTCCGCAGCGATGATCACGTGCTGTATCTTACACGTTCCGCTGCAGCGCCAGGCGCCTGACGCGGCCAGATTTACGTCTGCCGTCAAATCCTTCATCAATGGCCTCACCAAGATCAGCTTAGCTGTGGCAACGGTAGATATCAGTGTCGGGCTCGACCAGTGCCGCATCGGCGCACGCCATAGAGCCATTCACGTGCCTCGATCCGCTGAAGGATACGACACAGGGCAGGCATGGTTGGCAATGGCGCGCGGCGCGCCGATGGTTTCGGCGGGCATTCCGGGCAACTTCTCGAGCTTGCGCACGTTCACGTCGCCAGCCAGGCAGCGAATGTCGTCTTTCCGAAGTCGATCTGCTTTCAGGTAAGAACGAAATGGGCCAGGGTTCTTTGGAGGCTGACGATATCAATGCCGCGCTTGATCTCTTTGGTAATCGTCGGTGCGTGGTCACCGGTGAGCCAGATCTTCAATTCGGCATCACGGTCAAAAGAACCGGCCGTTTCGACGGCGAAGTACTTGATGGACTTGTAAGGGATCGTCGTGTATTCGACCTTGTTGCCGGTGAGTCCCTGTTTGTCAACGAGGATTAAGCGTTTGTCTGTAAAGATAAACAGATCGCGCACCAGCCGAAACGCCGCCTGAACTTGCTCCCCTGGGATCAACACCGCGGCGAATTCTTGCTGTACCGACTGCGCATCGGCTTGCGTCGCATTCCCAAACAGTCCACTCAACATGTTTTCTTCAACCTTTCATGTGTTGCTTCACGGGGCGTGCTGCTGATACCAGTTCTTGCTAGTCATCATCTGACCTCACGACGGCCAGTGCACTAGGGTTCTATTCCAGTACCGGCAGTCTATCCAGCCCTATCTCTATCTCCAGCAAGACGCAATAGACCCACCCCTCCTGGCCGTCATCCAGGCGTATCCGGCACCAGGTGTTTGAGTTTGCCCGGCCTATCACATCCACGACGGCCCCGCGGTCGAGACTAGCAAAGGCGTCGCCGCTTGCATCCGGCGTCGGATAGACCCACGCCGTCAGGACAATCGGGGCGCGCCCTGCCGCGGGCGATCGGTCCCCTGTCCGTGGCAGCGGCGTTCGGGTTGACGTTGGCGAGGGCAGGGGCGAGGGCGGCGTTTGCGGTGGCGTCGGGGTCGGGTCCGGCAACACGACCGTCGGCTGCGGCGCGCGCCAGCCGGCTATGATACCACTCGCTATGGTAGCCAGCGATGGGCCAGCCGTATAAAGCGCCAAGACCAGCACCACGACGGCCATCATCGGGGCGACCACACGCACAAGCGGAACCAACCACTGTTCCCGGATGGCCTGCTTGCGCAGGCCGCCTACTTCTTGAGCCACATGTTCAACATCCGCCTTGGCCTGTTCATAGGCTTGCGTGTGCCGTTCTGCCTCTAGGATCAATGCCTGCCGCCTGGCTAAAATCGCCTGGCGGATAGCTTCTAGTTCAGCCTTGCCATTGCTGAGCGCCTTCTCAAGCGGTGCCGACCGGGCCAAAAACTCCCCCTCAAGGCGAGCGATCCCTGACAACTGCCCCACCTTTTTGGGATCAAAGACGAATCGTTTTTCCAGCGTGCTACGCCAGGTCAACAACTCCTGGGTCAAGGTCGGGCCGAATCCCGGGATGTTGATGATGCGCGGGGTCACATCAGCGGCGGTCTCAACACCGTACGAGGCCAGGATCGCACTACGGGTCGGGCCAATGCCACTGATCTTGGCACGCTCAATGAAGAAACGGTCAAGATAGTCCTCAAGTTGCAACGTCCGTGCCTTTTGTTGCAACTGACGACGTGCCGCCTGATACTGCTGCCGCAGTGACTGGTAGTTGTCGCGCAACTGCTGCAATTGTGCGCGTTTGACATCGAATGTTTTGTCGGCCAGGTGCTGTGCCCACTGGGCCTGTGTCTGCTCCCACTGTCGCTTGGCCGTGACAAACGCTGTCTGGCGAGTCTGGTGCTCCCGTTTGTAGATGGCGAGCGCCTGCTTAGCGGTCGCGCCGGCGGGCAAGCTGACCAGCCGTGCAACGGGCGTGAACCTGAACTGCGGCAGCACTGCGGAAGCCGGCGGCGTCACCGCCAGGATCTGATTCCACACGGCGTCCAGGTCAAAGGCGGCGCGCCGGGCGGGCAGCTTCGGAATAAAGAAAAGAACGCCCGACCGCGCTTCAAGTGTACACCACGGACAGGCAGCCAGGTCGCGGTCGTATTTATGCATGGCGAGCACGGAGCACTCGACCAGGTTTTGCTCAAGCGCCTCTAGAGCCTGGACCCACTGCGCGGCTGATGGCCGCCGGCCCAATGCACCCTGCTCGCCGAATGCACGCTCAAACAGGTGGCGCATCGTCTCCGGTACGACATCCAACCCCAGTGTATTGGGCGGCGGTGTCATCTGCTTGGTCGCTGCCGATGCACTGTACGCAAAGCGAAACTCACGGATGGCGCGCTCGATGGGCATTTCATGGGTGCCGTTGTGGTACTTGCCCGCAAACGGATGGCGTCCCATAAAGAGGAGATGAAAGCAGAGCAGCGCCAGCCCAAAGCCATCGTGATTAGGTGTGCGGACCGTGTTACTAAACGATTTGCCGTGCAGCTCCGGCGGCGTGAAATGGGGCACGCCGACCTCACACAGATAGCGACGGCCGTTGGCCGTGATCTGAAACGAGTCGCAGTCGATCAGCTTCACGGTGGCCGTCTTCGAGAAGACCAGATTGTTGGGGTTGATATCCCCGATGACGTGGCCGCGTTGATGAAAGGTAGCGATAGCCGCCGCGGCGTTGCGAGCGGCGCGCACGAGAAACGCCCAGTCAGCGAAGGGATACTCTCGTTTGCGCTGCGCGGGGCTATAGAGGGCGTGGATCTCGTCATAGCCACTGAGTTTGGGCATGACAAACCCTACCACCTGGCCGGTGCGCGCCTCATGCACGGTGTCCACCGGCCAGGTGGAAATGTGTAACAGGTCAGCCGCCTGCGCTAGCACCATGGCGCGCAGTTTGTCCTGCTTTGCCGGTTTGACCGGGTCATGGTAGATCTTGATCACCCGGTCGGGGCCCGCCGTGGGCGCGTCAAAGACCGAGCCCTCACCGCCCCGTCCCAACTCACTACCGAGTATGACTCGCTTGCCCGCTGAATCAACCAGGCTGCTCCAACGCAAGGTAGATGGGGGCATCGTGTCAGCTTGCTAATCCGGCCTGGGCACGCGTGTCGCCAGCACAAGCGTCCGGTCGTCGTCGGTGCGCTGGTCAACAGCATGGCTGCTGAGAAAGCGCCGCAGCCCAGGTTCAAGCGTCACCGCCTGCCCCGGTCCCTCTTGCGCCAGCCGGTCCCACATGGGCGCAAAAAACGGCACATGCACTGAGCGGGACGCCAGGTGCAGCGCCAACCGCTGCAACCCATCCGTGAAGAGCGCGACTGCTTCAGGAATGGCACATAGGGGCTGGACCGCTAACGTCTGGTCGAACGTCTCATCGGTCAGGAAATAGGTCGTATTGACATATTCGCCATGTTCAGGCCAGAAGACGACCTGACATTGATCCTGGCCGTCGCGCACCACAATCGCACCGTCACCGATCTGGAAACAGATCGCTTGCTGCGGCCCGACCACAATGCCGGACAGGGTGCACGCATACTCGCGCAGAGGATGTCCTTCGCGGGCGGCGCATTGCGCCAACCGTGCCCGCGTGTCTTTGATCCAACCCCTGATGACCTGCTCGTCTACGGGCTCGCTGCTGCCATGATGGATAGACAGCCAGCGTGAGATGCGCCTGCCTAGATAGTCGCACGCAAGCTGCGCTCCCAGTTGCGAGCATCTCGCGCTGCCTGCCCCATCGGCCACAACCGCCCAAAAACTCTCGGCGATCCTAGGGGGTCTGGAGCCGATTACATGGGCATCTTGGCAGGGCACGCCGCGTGCCAGATGGGATGATCCTGGCACCGACGCGCCGACATAGCGCCACATTAGACTTCAGCCCACCCGTCAGGCGTAGCGGGGTTCTCGAGCGGAACCCGGTCGCCGACCGCCGATTGTGAGACCGCGCGCATGGAGTTCGACAGCCACAGGAAGAACTCCCGGAACATGAGCCCTTTGAGTTTGAGCGGCTGGCGGACGGAAATCTCGCGCAGCGTTTCCATATTGGCATCCTGCACGCCGATGGCAAAGAAGGAGAACGCTTTAGCCGCCTCGCCTTCCTTCACGCGCGCGGCCGCCGACTTCCAGTGGTCAGTGGGTGCCCCATCGGTGATGAGCATGACCCAGGGGCGGTAGTAGGCAATGCCGTTTTGGCGGTAGATCGCCTTACGCGTTTCCAGCAGGTCGAGCCCTTGGTTGATGGCCTCGCCTATCGGCGTCGCGCCGCTGGCCTTGAACTCGGACGGGTGGAAGTTGGCAACGGTGGTAAAATCCTGCACCATCTCTACTGGCCCAAAGGTGATGACAGCTACCTCTACGCGCTTGGTCGCCAGTTCATCTTCAATAAGATCGTCCTTTAGCGTAGAGACACCCGCATTTAGTTCCGCAATGGGGGACCCTGCCATCGAGCCTGAAGTATCGAGGAGCAGCAGCAGGGGGCACCTGGGCTCAGGGTTCTCGGCAAAGTCGTCGGTACCAAATGGGATTTGGTCAAAATCAGCATCGTACACGTCCATCAGACACTCCGTAATCAATAAGATGCGGTTGATTCGCTGATGTCAGCCCCGCGCAGCGATTGGAAATCATCTGTCTGGTGCGGGGGAGTGCCTGCAAGCACGCTGAACGCGACGGGCCACACCAGCGAGAAGGGTAAGGGTGAGCCTTTGAAGCGGTCCCCATTGGTCGGACTAACCGCGCAGCGACCTGCACAACACTCAGTGGCACTCATCGTACTGTAGCATGGATGGCGCCAGCGTCATCGGACAAATGACGCTGGCGGGTTGTGACGAAAGCTATATCAACAGCAGTGCAATATCTTGCTGCTATCTGTCCTCCTGGCAGCGTCGCTGCGAAGGCGGGCGCGGCAATGGGTGGGACTAGCTAGCGATCGAGAGCACCATCATGCCTATGCTGCCCAGCACCCCGCCAGCGAGACCCAGTGCCAACAAGAAGATACAACCACAAGCCTGGCCACGACGCGCCCTGCGCCCCCCGCCGATAGTTAGCCCCCTCCGGCTGTTATACCTGATGCCAGGCACACCAAACGACGTGCTGACGCCAGACTTGCTCAGGTTAATGCGAGCATTTCGCCCGCCGACACTGATGCCGCCGCCAGACAGGCTGACCTTACCGCGTTTGCTGATGCGCAGCCGTGGCTTGCGCACACGGAAAATCTTTGCCATGATGCAGGTTTCTATTCCTCACAAACAATACTGTCTTTATCGCCATCAAAGCGGTGCGGGTCGCTGTCCACGCTGCGGAAGTTGGTTGCGCCTACGTCTGGGCAATCGAGATCGTAGTCCACAATCGGGATGCACGTGCCCTCACAGTTCGGGTCGCAGTTCGATGGCTGTTCAGATAGGGGCACCCCTGCATAGTTCACCAACATCTCATTCACCAGCCACACAGAGCGCAGCAAGAGGTTATAGCGGTCGGTCTTAGCGACATCCTTCTCCAGACAGGCCATTTTTTCTGCCACAAGCGTGCGTGAGCGCCGTGGCCGCATCGGCATAAGGCGGCCCACCTCCAGCGCGTTGACGCCGATGTAGACAGCGGGTACTTGGCCTCGCTGATCTGCACACAGATAGTGTCGCCGTCGACGACGCGCACCACTGCCGCCGTCAGCGTAGATGTATCAGGCATCGCATAGGGGTACGCATGGTCATGGCGCCCGCTGCATCGGCTGTCTCTGTTTCCGGTTCAACCAGGAAAGCGGCGATCCATCTGCCGTCGTCCAAGTCGTATCACGGACAGTCGTTGTTACACGCGGCTACCGCCACCATCTGGCCCATGTTGGCAACGCTGTCCACGCGGTTAGTGATGCCGGGACCGGAGCGGAGGTAGGAACGAGTGGTGACCGTAGCGCCAAAGGGTGGCGTGGCTTGAGCGTCCAGCGATGAGGATGCAATCAGGACAAGCAGCTACGCGGCAAAGAAGGTTGAAAGTAGCCGTCGCATTGAGGAACTCCTTCTAGCTGTTGAGAGGTGGTAGTTCGGTGGGTGTGCGCGGCGCACACTGTCCATTATAGCACAGACATCGGGCGAATCAGCACCGGCAATCTGTCAATTATCTATAAAATGGAGTTCAACGGCAGTGGGGGAGCCAGGTTTGGCTGTTCTGCTCATGTCAGAGCAAACGTCTATCCCCGCCGCACCTCACCGCTGGGCGACATAAATTGGTAAGGGGCCCGTGAAACGCGCAGTTTGTGAGACAGGGATTTACCTTTTGTCGTTGCTGCTCCTCTCCTACATGTGCCCAATCATACAGTGCCAAAGTGCGATAATTGTCCGATTGACGCCATCCGGTATAGCGATTACACTTAGGTTACTGAACCAATTTCACCTACACCTCAGCCTCTTTCGCAGCATCGAAGCTGCCATGATTGAGCTTGCCAGCCACCTAGCCTTGCGCCAGACCATCACCCAAAGCATCCTGGCTGACCGCGGCCTGCTCGATTCCTTGCGCGCTGAGATCCGCCCCCTGCGCGACCAGGTACGCCGTATTCAGCCTAGAGTGAGCAGCGCCGTCTCGCTCGTCGCCGCCGACGGCACGGCTGTCTCATCAAACTGGGTACATAACTAACCGAAGAACCATTGCCTTATGAGTACTGTTGAGATAAGGGATTTTACAGGAGCATCTTAGACCTTTCCCGCACTTCCCGGCCTATTCCACATGCTGAACATCTGCCGTTTAACACCTCAGTTTGTGGTCCAACTTTAGGGTCAAGTAAATACCTGTAACGCAGCTTTCTACGTTGGATAAAAATCCTCGTACATACCAGTGTGAACACGAATACCTCAGCCCACGCAAACAGGGGTCCCTTCATGAACAGTTCCATCGATGACCTAATCAATAGCCTGAGTGACGACGTCGAGGCGCTCGCGCCAGTTGTCCGGAAGGCCCTTGCCCGATTCCGCTGGCGCTACCTGGCAGCATGGACGGGCCACAATGAGTATGACGTTATCGCTATCAACCTCCTTCTGGTACTGCTAGAAATCGGTGTGCTCGATGCCCATGTGTCCGGTGCGGAATGGACCTGGGCAAACTATGTCGATACATTGACTCTCGGTAAAGCCAATCGTACAGGAGCCGATCTGCTCAGGGCAGCGATCAACATCTATACCTCAGCCAAGTTCAAGCGGGCAGGCTTGGTGCAACTGCTGCAGACCTACTATGCGCCGCGGGATGACATCCCCAAATATGTCACTCAGGTACAAAATC
>CAZYQJ010000060.1:0-14261 GCA_964649925.1 uncultured Litorilinea sp. | reverse complement strand
GTCTTGCACCCGGTCCAGCACAGCCTGCATGACAAGCGTCTCACACAGGATGGACGCGGTTTCGGCCAGCGTCATGGGGGTGGTCGCCTGAAGCATGGTCTTGCCCGCGCGATAGCGGCAGTCGTTGTGATAGGCGTGGCCGAGTTCATGGGCAATGGTCGAGACGCCATCCAGCGACCCGTCGAAGTTCGCCAGGATACGGCTTTCCTGCACCGCAGGCAGCGCCATGCAGAACGCGCCGCCCGCCTTGCCCTCGCGCGGTTCGGCGTCAATCCAGTTGTGGTCAAAGGCGCGGCGCGCCAGGGCTTCCAGGTGAGGGGAAAAGGTGGCGAAGTGTTCCAACACAAAGTCGCGGCTCTGCGGCCAGGAATAGGTCGTGCGGATCTGCCCCACCGGCGCAAAGAGATCCCACCACGCCAGTTGGTCTTTGCCCAACAGCCGGGCCTTGGCCTTGAAGTAGCGGCGGAACATCGGGAACGAATCCGCCATGGCCCCTAGCATCGCCTCTAGCGTGGGCCGGTCGATGCGTGCCGCATCCAGCGCGGGGTGCAGATCATCCTCGCGCTTGCGCCGCTGGTTGAGGGTATGGCTCTCGCCTTTGATGCCATTGAGCGCCGCGGCCAGCGGCTCGGCCACGCGTGCCCAAGCCTCGTTTTCGGCTTCATAGGCGCGGCGGCGCGTGGCCTCGTCCGGGTGCGAGCGCAGGTTGATCACCGCGGTGATGGGCAGCGTTTGCGTCTTGCCGTCGACCTCAACCGCGGCGGTGAGTTGCGAGGTCACCGTGCGGTGCAGTTTGCGCCAGGCAGTCGATCCGCTCAAGGCCAACGCCGCGGCCAGGCTTTCCTCGGCCTCGCTCATCAAATAGCGCGCCTGGTCTGCTGTCTCGCGCAGGCTGAAGGCATGGGCCTGGGCGGTCGGGTCGAGCGGGATCGCTTCTTCCAGGGCAGGCCCCAGGCTCCCCACCCATGCCCGCAACTGGGTGCTGAGGTTTTGTACCTGCACCCAACGCTGTTCAAAGGCCGATAACCGCTTGGCCGCCAGGCGATTGCGCGAATCGGTGATAAAGAACGCATAGATGTACCCGCGCACCGTCCGGCCTAGTTCTAGAATGGCGTTGAACTGGCGGATGCTTGCGCCCAAGAGGTCAGCCAGTTCGGCGGGCGGCGTATCGGCTGTGGCGGCAGCGATGTGCTCGGACATCAACTGCGCCAGGTGGTCGATGTGTCGCTGCAGGGTGCGTTCCGCCTCGTCTAGTTCGGCAGCGTCCAAACTGGGGTACAGGTTGGAAAGGTCCCAATGGGGCAGAGAGGTCATAGAAAAACACGCATCACTTTCTACTGAACGGCGATTGCTTCAATTTCAACCATCACGCCAAAGGCCAGGCCGGTGACGCCGAGCAAGGTAGAGGCGGGTCTGGTAGCTGTCTGGCCCACCCGTTCTACGGTCACGTCCCAGTTCGCCAGCATGCCGTCGATATCGGTGGTATAGTAGACCAGACGCACGACGTCGCTCATCGAATAGCCCGCCGCCTGGAGTACGGTTTCCAGGTTATCAAAGCATTGGTGGATCTGGGCGCGAATATCGCCGGGATGCAGCGGTTCCCCCTCTGCGCTCACCGGGCCCTGTCCGGCGCAAAAGAGGACGCGCTGCCCGCCTTGCACCTCATGCCCCTGGACGAAACCAAACTGATTCTGCCACTGCCACGGGTTGGTGACGCTGTGTTGCATGGTATAGCCTCCTGTTCAACGCATCGTGCCGAGTCATAGAGGCTATCGTACATCAAAACCTCGTTTGGCTCCATCGTGTGTCACTGTCCGCCTCGCGCCGGGTTCATAGCAAGCTATCCCGACGCGAGGCTAGATGCTGGCAAGGGCGCAGCCATCAATAGGGGCCCCGGATCTCGTCGCGCACTTTCTGCTCGTAGAACTCGCGCAACCGCTGGTGCAGCGTCTCCGGCAGCGGGGGTAGGTCAGATGCAGTCACATTTGCCTCGGCCTGCTGCGGCGAACTGGCTCCTGGGATCACCACTGACACAGCCTCATGGTCGAGGATCCAGCGCAGTGCCATCTGCACCATGGTCATCCCTTGCGGCACAAGGGCGCGCAGTTGCTCAGAGATTTCAATGCCCTTTTCAAACCGAATCCCGGCGAAGGTCTCGCCCACATTGAACGCCTGCCCCTCGCGGTTGAAGTTGCGGTGGTCCTGCTCACTGAAGACCGTCGTCTTGTCCAGCTTGCCGGTCAGCAGCCCGCTGGCCAGGGGCAGACGCACGATGATCCCTACGCCCTTCTCCTGTGCTGCTGGCAGGAGTTCCTGCGCTGGCTTCTGCCGGAAGATGTTGAAAATGACCTGGAGTGAGGTAAGCCCTTCCTGTTCCAGACAGATGAAGCCCTCCTCAACTGACTCCACGCTGGCGCCAAAGGCGGAGATCAACCCTTCGTCCCGCTGCCGTCGCAGCCAGTCAAAGACGCGGCCGTCGCGCAGCACTTCCGTTGGCACACAGTGAAGTTGGGTGAGGTCAATGCGGTCGACGCCAAGCCGATCCAGGGAACGCAGCGTGGCGGCGCGCAGCCCCTCTTCGCTGTAGTTGTTTGGGTAAAGCCCGCCGGATCGGCCTAATTTCGTGGCGATGACGATGTCGGGGTGGGACTGGCGGAAACGACCGAGGGATCGTTCACTCTCGCCGTCACCGTAGCCGTCCGCAGTATCGAAGAAACGCACTCCCGCGTTATACGCGGCGTTCAGCGTCTGCTGTGCAATGGCGTCGTTCCAAGGGACACCCCAGCCGCCGCCTAGCTGCCAGCAGCCAAGCCCCACCTCCGTGGCCTGTAGTCCTTGGTTTCCAAGCGGTCGTGTATTCATCTAACCCTTTCCTCTAGCTTCGTTGTATCGCTTCGTTGCATCTTCGTTATCGAACAACCTACTGTCCGTTGTCGGCAACCTGACCATAGCACGGGGCGACGGTGCCTGCAAGGGATGGTCCGGCAGACGCATCCTCATCACCGGCGTCTGCTGCAGCCCCCCGCGCCAGGTCTTGACAGTGGCCTGTCCCTATCCCCTAGACGCCCCTGACCACTTACTGCTCGCCCAGTACCTGATGGACAAAGTGAACTGCCATGGATCCCTCCCCCACCGCGGAGGCCACGCGTTTGAGCGCGCGATGACGGACATCTCCGGCGGCAAAGACACCGGGCAAACTCGTCTCTAACGAGTGCGGCAGCCGCGGCAGAGACCATGCGGCGGGCGGCGTATCGGGCTGGAGCAGATCGGTTCCAGTCAACACATATCCCTGATCATCGCGTTGGACGCTGGGCGGCAGCCATGCGGTATGCGGTTCGGCGCCGATCAGGATAAAGAGCCCGGCGGCGCTGGCCTGCTCGCTGGCGCCGCTTTGTCCATCGTGCAGAACCACCCCCTCCAGCCGGTCATCTCCCCAGCCATCAACCACTTGGGTGTGGAGCCGGACATGAATGTTTTCGCGATTGTGGATCTCTTGGATCAGGTAATCAGACATGCTGTCCGCAAGCGACCCACCGCGCACCAAGAGCGTGACCGCAGAGGCATACCGGCTGAGGTGGATAGCCGCTTGGCCTGCGGAGTTGCCCCCACCGACCACATACACCGGCTCTCCCTCCATGGCTTGAGCCTCCGCAAGCGCCGCGCCATAGAAGACGCCAGCCCCACTCAACGCCTCTAGCGCCGGAATATTGAGTCTGCGATACGTCACCCCCATCGTCAGCAGCACTGTGCGCGTTTGCACCGCAAGGCCGTCCGACAATGTAAGCTCATAGCCCCTGCCGTTTGGCTGTAGCCCGGTCACATCGCGCAGCAGATAAAACTCCGTACCGAAGAGCGTTGCCTGATTCGCCGCACGTTGGGCCAGGTCGCCCCCGCTGATGCCGCGCGGAAAGCCGAGATAGTTGCGGATACGTGAACTCGTGCCCGCCTGCCCGCCCAACGCCTCACGTTCCACCACCAACGTACGCAACCCCTCCGAGGCAGCATAGACCGCGGCCGAGAGGCCCGCTGGCCCGCCGCCGACAATCGTCAGGTCATAGATACCCTGCGGAGGACGAGCATTCGCGCCCAGGGCAGCGGCAACTTCCGGGGGGCTAGGGTTGGTCAGGACAGCGCCGGTATACACGCGGGCAACCGGAAACGGGCCTTCCGGACGCTGTACCTGCTGCAGCAGCGCCTGACCTGCTGCCGACTCTGTATCGTGGAACCGATAGGGGATGCCGTTGCGCTCAAGCAGATCGCGAAACGCATGCGACTGTGAATCCCACTGTTCGCCCACGATCTCCAGCATGACAAAGGTCTCTTGGTGTATCTCCGTCCATTCGGAGAGGAGATCGGTGATCAACTGGTGGAATGCCTCATCCGGCTCACCACTGGGCTTGACAATGAAGTACTCGCTGCGCCCCAACGCTACGGCCTGTTGACAGGCTTGCAGCGTGAGGAGGTCGCCGCGGTCAAAGAGCAGCACCCGCTTTGCATCCGGATAGAGACGGTGGACGCGTGCGAGAAAGTCAACGCCTGTCATCTCCGGCAGCTGCTGGGCCGCCAGCAGCACCGCAACCGGATCCCCTCTGTGGTGGCGTGCCTGGAGATGCTCGAAAGCTGCGGCAGGCGACTCTGTACACATGACCTCATAGTCGACTGCATAGCGGTTGTAGAGCAAACGGCTCGTGATCCGTAAGTCTTCTACCTCACCGTCTAGGGCAAATATGAGCGGTTTGGCCATCGTCGATCTGCCTCCTTTCCATCGCTGCGGCCACGCCGCTAGAGCATCGTCTTGTCGATGTAACACCAACGCCATGTTTCACCCGGCTCAAAGGAGCGGATGATGGGATGGCCCGTGGCGTGAAAATGTTTGGTAGCGTGCTTGTTCTTGGATGCGTCGCAGCAGCCGACATGGCCGCAGATCAGACAGAGGCGTAGGTGGACCCAGGTATCCCCCATTTGCATGCACTCCTCGCAACCCGTGCTGCTTGGCTCCACGTCGCGGATCTGGTCTATATGGGTGCAGGGCTGATCCTGAAGCCGCTGTGACCACATGATGCGCCGGACAATATTCTGTAGCTTCAACATGAGAATGGTCTCCTCTTTGAACCGAATTCTCCTCTGAACCTGAATCGCTACTTCCCGACAACGACTTGGTGGATCAAGGCGGCGACGCGTTGGGCGCAGTATGGGCTGGTCGCCACAGAGAAGTGGTCGAACCCTTGACAAAGCATATAGGTGCTTGACCGATGCCGCAAGTGCGTTGGCCTCGGTATAGGCTCAAGGAGATTCACAACCCGCAGCAGGCCGACACGAACCGCAGCCCCAAAGCTCAACGAGTTGGTCACCAGCCACACCTGCTGCGCGCTGCGTACTGCTTGTGCTGCAGGACAAAATGCGGGATGAAAGACAGACCGGGTTCGTGCAGCGCTACCCGCTGTGATATAAAAGTTTCATGAACTACTCCCACCCATATTGTGTCGAAAGGAGTGTCATGGGTACACCAACCCACCCGATGCCCTGGCCCGAACCACGCTTCGCCGACCTTGACCGCCGCGCACGGCTGCTTGCTGCCTGCGCCGCGCTGGAACCGATCTTCCGCCGCTACGCCGACGCGGATCGCATGCCTGGCGTCGCCTATGGCGTGGTTGCCGGTGGTGAACTGATCTTTACCCACAGCTTCGGCCAGCGCTGTATTGACCCACCGGCAGCGGCCGATGCGGATTCTGTCTTCCGTATCGCTTCTATGACCAAGAGCTTTACTGCTTTGGCCATTGTCATGCTGCGCGATGCCGGTCGCCTCGCCCTGGACAGCCCCGCCGAGACCTATGCGCCCGAGTTGGCTGGCATCCGCTATCCCACAGCCGATACGCCGCCGGTCAGCGTGCGCCACCTGCTCACAATGTCTGCTGGCTGGCCCCAGGACGATCCATGGGCTGACCGCCAACTGTACCGCACGCGCGCTGCGATGGACGAGATCTACCGCAGCGGCCTGCTCTTCTCGAACCCGCCGGGCGTCACCTTTGAGTACTCCAACCTTGCCTATATGATCCTGGGCCGCATCATCACCCATGTCACGGGCATACCGGCGACCGACTTCATTACCCAACAGATTTTACAGCCGCTCGGGATGACCGCGACTGTCTGGAATGCGGACGACGTGCCGCCCGGCTCTCTCGCACACGGCTATCGCGTGCAGGATGACCGCTGGTGCGAAGAGCCGCTGCTGCCCTCAGGCAGCGATGTCGCTGCATTTGCAGGGCTTTTTAGTTCAGTGCGCGATCTGGCGCGCTGGGTTGCCCTGTTTCTGAGTGCTTGGCCGCCGCGCGACGCGCCGGAGTCGGGCCCGATCCGCCGCAGTTCTTTGCGGGAAATGCAGCAAGTATGGCGGATGGCGGATGTGGTGATCCCGCCCACCCCCTTGGGTGCACGGCCCGCTGTGCAGGCCGGAGGTTATGGCTATGGCCTCAGTCGCACAGACAACGGTCGCTGGCCGACCGTCCAACATGGCGGCGGGCTGCCGGGCTTTGGCTCGCACATGCGCTGGGCGCCCGACCACGACATTGGCATTGTGGCCTTGGCCAATGTCACCTATGCCAATGTGCATCAGGCCTGTGGGGAAGCCTTGACCTATTTGATTACCACAGGCGACATGCCCCGCCGCACGGTCCAACTGTCCCACCCCCTGGAAGCGGCGCGCGCTGGTGTGATGCGGCTGTTTGAGAGCTGGGATGATCGGCTGGCAGACGCCCTGTTTGCCGACAACTTCGTCCTCGACGACGACCGAGACCACCGGCAGCAGCAGTTGGAACAACTCCGTCAAATCCACGGCGAATTGCGGCCCGAGGGGCCTGTGCAGCCTGAAAACTGGCTGCGCGGGCGTTGGCGCATGGTTGGCGAACGGGGATGGTGTTGGGTGTGGATTTCACTGGCGCCCAATCTGCCCCCGCGCATCCAGGCACTGGAAATCGAGTCGGTCCTTCCGCCATCGCCCGCCATGCAGGAGGTTGCCGAACGCCTGGCGGCACTCACCGCCCGTCCCACCCGGCGCGGCCTGGCGCGCCTTGTCACGTCGGCTGCCGATTTTGCGGCCCTGTGGGAGCGAGTGCAGTTGGTCAGCCTGCTCTGTGGCCCATGTGAGGTTGGGGAGGTCATCGCAGGCGACGGAGCCAATCACGCCACCTTACGCTTGGCCGGGCCTAAGGGGAACGTCGATGCCAGCCTGACGCTGGCCGGGCCTAAGTCAAAGCTCCTCGACGTGGAGTTCCGCTGGTCGAAGACCGGATGATCAAAGACCCCGAGGGGCACTCGATTAGCTGGTCTGTCGCTTCACCTGTGACGGCAGCAAGCCTGGGCGAGAGGCGGCGAAAATTGCTATGCCCACCAGAGTGAACTTTCGCCGCCTTCTCGATCTCGCAGACTCTGGCGAAACCATTGATCTTCCTGACCGGCTATGGTCTAGAAGGTCACATAGCGTTCAAGCATGCGCACGATCCACCAGAGGAGGACAGGGGCCAGGATCGTGGTCGTCAACCCACGCACCGTGCCCGGCTGCCAGGGCCAGGTCGGGATCTGGTCGAGTAACGCTTGCTCCCGATGGAGGCCATCGATCATGTTGAGTACGGCCTCGACTTCCTCCACCTTGTGCTCGGCAATTGTCTGGTGAAAGTTGTTAATGCACACCTTAAGCCATTGCCCGGTCTCCGCCCGATACCGCTGCTTCTCCTCCACCAGCCTGCGGTGGATGCCGAGAAGCGGCAGCACAAAGCCTGCCAGGGCGGCCAGGATGCCAATCAGCCAACTGCCAATCACCAGATAATCGTTTGCCAGCCAGGGATACGTCGCCAGCCACAGATAGGCAATGAACACGGTGCCGACCGCTGTACACGCCGTCAAACGCGCGAGCCTGTACAGCGGCGACAGGTGAAAAAGGTCGATCTTGACGTGTTGGGTGTAGATCAGGTTGACGATACGCAACTGGTGAATGGTGTGATAGATCAAGTTCCAAAATACGAGTTGGTCGGCGATCAACGCCGCCCGCCAATAGAGTTGGGCCAGCAGCGAAGCGCCAAAGTAGCTGGGGTCCGCCTGGACAAATTCCCGCTCTGTCCCGGTGATCATCAGCAGGGCGCAGACAAGCCCGACCAGCGTTAACAGGCGTACAGGACGAGCCGGAAGATGAGTTAATGTGTAGTTGAGATCTGCGCCTTGCTGCTCAGAGATATCCATCGTCGGCGAGAACGCAGCGAAAGCGCCAGCGGCCATTCGATCCAAATAGTGGATCATCGCCAGATAATAGACGCTGCTGCCGGTAAAGACCGAGGCAAAGGCGGTGATCTCCGGCCCGGATTTGCCGTCCCGCCAGGCGATGATCAGTTGCACACCGACCATCAGGATGACCCAGGCCAGATAGTAGCACCAGGCAGGCCCTTGCCGCTCGTCTACCCAGCTGGTTAGGCGGTTGATCCAACTGGGCCGGTAGGGGTGGAACTCCTCTCTCGCTTCCTGTACTGCTCCCAGGCTTACTGGCAGGTTCATGCTCCCCTCCTCAAGAACATCAAAGTGTTCTGCGATATTAGGGGCAAGCACAACCAGAGTACAGATGAATTACCTCCTGGTTAGCTGAGGATTTCGGCAGGTAGCGGCGTGTTTCTGTACAGGCATCACAGATCGTATAGGTTGCAGACTTCGCAATATCAAAGGAGAATAACCAGTGAAGCGGTTCGCATGGCTCGACCGCAGTGATAGGAGGAGGCCACCGATGGCTCAGTCAGATTCTCCGCCGAAAGGTTCATCCGCCAGCATGGATCACCGCATGCCCACCCTGCCTTCTGTCTTCACCCGTGCAACGCTGCCCATCCGCGCGGCGGCCAAGGCTGCGATTTTCTTCCTCAAAGTCTTTCCCATGCTGCCCTCCCGGCCTGTGGATTGGGTGACTGAGCCGCCGCGGATTGATCAGGTGAACTATCCGACGCACTCTGGTCAGGCCCAAGGCGATCTCTACCGGCCAGCGGCGGGCGGTCCACACCCTGGCATCCTGGTATGCCTCGGTGTCGTCCCTTTTGGTGTCGACCACCCCCAGGTCCCGGTCCTGGGCAACGCCCTCGCACGGGCAGGTTTTGCCGCGCTCCTTTACTGGTCGCCTGCGATGCGGGATTTCCGGCTTGATGCTGAGGATGGCGAGCAGATTGCCTTGGCCTACAACTGGCTGATTGAGCAGCCCTATGTTGATCCTGCCAGAAGCGGGCTGCTCGGCACTTGTGTAGGCGGCTCCTTCGCCCTGATGGCGGCTGCCAGTCCTCTCATACAGGATCGCGTCGCCTTCATCGGCGCGTACGCGCCTTATTCGTCTATGAACACGTTTGCACGCGACATCGCCAGTGCTACGCATGCCTGTGGGGGTGCGCGTGAACCGTGGCAGGTCGATCCGCTGACAAGGAAGGTCTTCGTCCACTCCTTGACTGCCTGGCTGGAACCAGACGAAGCAGAACGAGTCCGAAGCGCATTCGCCGATGGGGGTGGACAGATTAGCTGCCACGGGTTGTCAGCAGCGGGTCAAGCAGTCTATGCGCTACTCACTGCACGGGACGAAGACGAGGCAGAGGTGGCATTGCAAGGCTTGCCGCCCCTCATGCAAGAGCACCTTGCAGCCCTGTCGCCCATGAATTACCTGAACGCGATTCACGCCCCACTCATTGTCCTGTTACACGATCGGGGCGACCAAGTGATCCCCGTCGGCGAGTCGAGGCGTCTGTGTTCTGCGCTCGCCGGACATGCCGGGGTGCGTTACACCGAGATGGGGTTTCAGCATCTCGACCCGGTCAAAGGCAAGTTACCCTTGTTGCGCCTCATAGCGGAACTCGGCAGGTTCTTTCTCGCCGTGTACCCACTGTTCCGGCAATCCACTTAATGCCGCATTGCCCGGTAGCTAACGAGGCAGCATAGCCTCGCTGTCTCGGAGGGGCCGGGCGCACGCCTGCTATGGCCCCTGCGTAGACGGGACGCTGCTTCCATACTGCGTCGTCAGATACGCCTGCCAACCAGCCTCGAACTCGGCAGCGGAAATGCCAAATACCTCTGGGATTAGACTTTGCCAGCTCGCATGGTCGCCGAACGCGGCGATTAGCCGGGGCAGTGATGCGCGGCCATAGGTCGCGGCGACATACTCGATGACGGTCTCCAAGGCCACGATCTGGCTTCCTGAGATAGGCAGCCGGAGAGCACCGTCCGGATGCGACCCCGCATAGACGCTCGCGTCGAGCCGCAGCGGCAGCGCGGGGGGCATGAGGTGCGTCCATCTTTGATCTGCCCCCGTACAGCTCAGCGGTACGGACATCTGAGCAGGTGCGAGATTCCAAATATGGTAGGTGTGGCAAAGCCGGGCATAGCCATCAGGCACGGCTTTGCGGGCGGAAGGCGTCGCCGCCTGCGCATTCTGCAGCAGCCAGCGCACTACCTCCGATCGTCCAGACGCCAGCAGCCCTTCACCGTCCCACATGGCCCAGAGGGGTAGGGCGTCCACCAGCGGCCACCAGGCGACTGCGCCGCCGTGCCGTGCAAGCGGATACTGATCGATGACTTCGTTCACTACCAAGCGCGCCAGTGGATAGACCATGGCCTCATAGAGTATGTCCGACGCCGTCATGTCTGCCGGTACCGCAAGTAAAGCAGGCGAAGGCGCCACAAGCGCACGCTCCGCTAAAGTGAAGGCACTTGCTTGTCGATCACCGCTGATCTCAACCGAAATATCCGGCTTCAGTGGGACGATGGGCAGCCCCACGTCATGGCGCAACTGCTCGTACAGCCGGTCCAGACGCGGGGCGGCCTCTGTCACGGCCGCGGTATCGACGGTGCGGTGACGCAGGGTGAAGTGCGCCGTCCGCACCGTCTGCCAAGGCCCCAACAGCGCAGCGTCAGGCTCGATGCGCTGCCACTCGCCATCGGTTTGGCGGTAGAAGCGTGTCTGGCGGTAGGCCGACAGCTGCCCATCCGTGCCTGGATAGGACACCGTGACCTGAGCCATGACACGCTCGCCCACCAGATCGTAATCGTTGACCTGCACTTCGGGCAGAGAAAGCCGTGTCGAAGGATGGGTCGGACCGGCTGCGCGGGGAGCGACCGGCTTGCCTGGCACAACAGCCGACACGAACAGGGTGTTGTGCTGCGAGTCTCCCACTGTGCTGTTCTGCTGCACGTGGGTGTCCTGCGCTACGGCTGCCTGCAGTTGACCGGCAAAGACAGCCTGCGCGGATTGGCGTTGCCACATCCAGATGCCCGCCACAAGCAAGCCTACCAGCACGATCATCGCTGCCAGCCGCTGCTCGGCATGGCCCTCCACAGCAGGGTTCGGATGTGCATAGGCCAGCCCGCTTTGGTTCAGCGCAGGTGAAAGCGCCTGCCACACCTGCTCATCCTCTGCGATCGTCCATTCAAGCCGCCGCTCCCTGCCGCCCATGATACGCGCCTCCTTGCTCTCCACCATCCTGCCGAAAGATCCAGTACTTAGGTCAGGGCTGGGTCATCTCGCGGTCACGCTGGAGGGCGAGTTCGCCCGCGCCTGTGCCTATCGCCACACCGGCATCGATGTCACTTTGGAAGTGAATCCCTGCCCACATACGCGAGTTGCCCACCTCCTCCAGCGTTGCCATGAGCGCATCGGCCTCTCCCGGGAAGAATGCCGCCAGCACCGTGGCCGTAGCGCCTGACTGGCAGCTGTGTGCCGACGGGTAGCTAGGGAAGTTGGGCGCCGGGAACAGCGACTGATATTCCGGGTCAACCTGGAAGGGGCGCATTGACCAGTAGGCGTACTTGGCGTCATAGCAGGCCACAAAGGCGTCGTACTGCGCCACGCTCATCGTGGCATAGATGCGCGCCGCCTGGGGCGGGTTAGCGTCCAGCCCGTGTTCAAAGAGCAAGCGGCCCGCCGTGCCATAGGTAAAGCTGAAGAGACCGCGCGGCGACTGCCAGAAGTAGGCCCCAGCCGTGGTGCTAAAGGTGGGGGTGATGGCCTTCAGCGCATCGAACTCGAGTTGCATCTGCTCCGAGTCGTAGGCGGGTGGGGCGGGCGGGCGCAGTTGGTCCCCAGACGCCAGCACCCACGTCTGCCAACTCCCCGCAGTAGGCTGCACCGGGTTCTCGCCTGTCCAGTAGCCGTCGCCTGTGGGCATGACGCTATCCCACACTGCATCTGAGCCATCGCTCATGGCGCGGGCGATAACCTGTTCAGCGACCATGCGCCCCAACTCTAGCCCCGCTTCGACATCGCTGGGGTAGTGCACCCCGGCCACGAGCCGCGAATGGACGGCTTCATCGGCCTTAGCAGCAAAGTCGGCAGCCTGGTCGGGGAAGAGGTAGCTGAGGATGGTAGACGCCGCGCCAGCCGCCACGGCATGTTCTGACGGGTACGAAGGGCTGTGGGGCGTCTCCAGCAAGGGCGTGAAGGATGCGTCCGTCTCGCTGGGATGCGGGCGGTTGTAGGTGTACTTGGCCTCCCAGGTGGCGACCATCGCATCATAGATGGCGATGTTGAGCAGCGTCATGCTGCGTGCAAAGCGCGGCGTCGCCCCGATCTGCGCCTGGGCATGGGCGGCGATAGCGATCTCGGCCCAGCGGTAATTGGGGGCACCGGCATTCCAGTAGGCGACCTGTGCCTCCTCCTCGGCGCTGCGGGTGGCGGCGAGCGTCTTGAGGTGTTCGAGTTCGGCCTGGGTGGCGGCGGCATCAGGTGGGGGGGCAGGCTGCACCGCATCGACTGAATCCAAGACCCAGGTCTGCCACTGACCCGCCTCCGGCGCAAGCTGCTGGCCGCGTGCGGTGGGCTGAACGCTAGAGTCCAGCACCGCACTGCAGCCCGCCACCAACACCAGGCTTACGGTCAACACGAACTGAACGATTCTGTGTACCATTGTTGTTCTTCTCCTTGTCACTTGTTGTAACTAAATCAAACGAACGTCACGACGATCACTCAGCGCTGTCCTCGGCGTCTAGCTCATCCAGCCTGCGCTCTAGGTAATCCACCAGGCTGGACCAGTCGCGGAAGGAGTGGCGCTCACCGCCAAACACATGTTGCACACGGCCGCGCCATTCAAAGCGGCCGTCTCCGAGCGATTCCCGCCACAGCCGCAGGATGAACAGGTGTGTGCGCAACACGCGCTTGGGCACATCAGGTTGATTCACGGCATACTTTCGGTCAGAACAGGCCAAATCCAGTGACAGTGGGGCGGGCATGCGATGGCGCGCACGTGAACCCCTGGCTCCACTCTAGCCGGGGCCGGGTTACCTAAGCGTTACTCACGCGTTACGTGGATGAATGAG
Organism: uncultured Litorilinea sp.; assembly: GCA_964649925.1. GTDB lineage: Bacteria > Chloroflexota > Anaerolineae > Caldilineales > Caldilineaceae > QEUY01. The sequence goes on along the minus strand of CAZYQJ010000060.1, from coordinate 944 downwards.
GGGAGGTGTAACCTACAGCAAGTGAGTCACAGGCGTGCTATGAGGGGTACACGCCTGCGTGGGGATCGACGCGTTGATCAGGCCAGCGCCGCGAGCAGCGTGCGAGCGTCGATCAGATCTGGGGTGTCAAAGCCTTCTGTAAACCGTGCGTAGATGCCCGCCAGCAGGTCGTGCGCCTCAACGCGGCGGCCCTGCTGCCAGACCCGGGCGAGGCTGAGCGCGACACGCAGTTCCAGCGATTTCGCTCCCTGCTGCCGCGCAACGGCCAGGCCATGCAGTAGACACGCTTCGATCTCCCGGAGGGGCGCACCCTGCATCTGCCGCAGTTCGCCCTGGAGCCGGTAGATCTCCGCTTCGGCAAAGTGTTCACCAGTCGCTTCCACCTGGCCCAGCGCATCGTCCAGCACAGCCAGCCCCTGCGCTGGCTCTCCGGCCAGGCCGTAGCCCTCCGCCAGCAGCACCTTGAATGAAGGGTCGTGCAGCTGGGCCGCGATCCCCTGCCGGGCGGACAGCCCTTCCTCCATGCGTGCGATACCGGCGGCTACCTGTCCCTGTTGCGCCCAGGCCCATCCTTCGAGGGCCATGCCGTGGAAGTGCCAGTAGGGGAAGCCGTGCTGGCGCGCCAGCGAGATTGCTTGTTCGGCGTGTACTTGCGCCTGTGCGGGTTCGCGGCGGAACTGATGCAGCCAGGCTGACCAACTCAGTGCAGCGGCGAGACTGTAAAGATGAGCGATCTCAGTTGCCTGGGTAACGGTGTCGCTGATCAGGCGGAGAGAGCGGTCCGGGTAGCCCAGGTGCCACAAGACCATCGCCAGATGGCGGCGATTGGCCGAGCCTACGTGATGGGGCCAGACCAGCCGCCATGCGGGATCGAGGTCGTCGTCCTTGAAGCCGGCTGTCTGCTCGAGTAGGCGACGAATGATTTGCCATTCGCCTCGATGGAG
>CAZYQJ010000059.1:3556-14413 GCA_964649925.1 uncultured Litorilinea sp. | reverse complement strand
CTGGGCCGCGTGCGTGCGCCTGTGTTGACGCTGGTCCTTGCGGGGGTCGCCTACGGGGTGTTCGCCCTCGTGATCAGCGCGATCCTCTCGCCGCTCTTGACGGGGCAGCTTTCCGGCCCAATCACCAATCCCTTTGCAATTGTGTCTGTGCTGATTACAAATGCAATCTGGGGGCTGGTGGTCGGCCTGGCGGCCTGGGCGATCCAGCAGACGAACCGGCCTGTCAGCGAGTAGGCATCACGCAATCCGTGCGCAATGCACCCGCATGACGTGGCTGTTGGCAGGCTTCAGCGCCCGGCTGGGTACTGACTATCTATTCTGACTATTCATAAGGAGAAATACGCAAGATGAAAACCATTCAAAAACGTTGGCAGCAGATTTTGAGCGTGATGTTGTTGAGTCTGGCACTGGCTGCCTGTGGCGGCGGCGTCCGCGCCGATGAGCCGTCCGTCCCCGAGCCGCAAGAGAGTATCGCGGCAGAGGGCACGACGGTGCATGGCGTGGCGACTGAGTTTGCCTTTGCGCTGGATCGATCAGACGTAGACGCGGGAACGGTCACCTTCATCATCACCAACAACGGTTCCGCGCCGCACGACTTCGCTATCGAAGGCGAGGGTGTGCAGGAACAGACCGAGATGATCCAGCCGGGGCAGAGCGCATCGCTCACGGTCGACCTAGCGCCCGGAACCTACACCTATATCTGCACGATCCCGGGACACGCCATGCTCGGCATGGAGGGGGCTTTCACGGTCAACTAAACTGCCCCGGGCCATGCCAGGGGTGCGCCCCTAAACGAAACCGGGCCGCGCGTTCATCGCGCGGCCCGGTGCAGGGACAGCTGATCTGTGGTGCGTCATCACGCATGGTAGCAGATCAACATTCAATTCTTCGGAGCAATGAAAACGATGTCTAGCAAAAACGTACGAGATTTATTGGTTTGGCTGCATGCCGTCACTTCGGTCGCGTGGATGAGCCAGGCGCTCGCGCTGCTGGCCCTGCTGATCACCGGGCTGAATACCAGTGACCCAGGCATCCGTCTCAGTGCCTACACGATGGCCGAGGTGCTGGACGAGGGGGTGCTGCTGCATCTAGCAAATACCTCCATCTTCAGCGGCCTCATGCTCTCGGCGTTGACGCCGTGGGGCTATTTCCGGTACTGGTGGGTGTTCACAAAGTTCGTCATTACCCTGTCCCAACTGTACATGGGCATCTTTGTCCTCAGCCCCAGGCTGCAGGCGTTGGCGCGGGCTGCGGAGCAAGGCAGTGCCGGTTCCCCGGTCTTTATGATTGCAGGGAGCGCCCTGATGGTGTCGGCCATCGCGTTCCAGGCATGGCTGTCATTCGCCAAGCCCTGGAAACGCACACCGTGGGCGGAATCCGGCGGGAAGCCTAAGAAACTGCCCACTGGGCCGAAGTGGATGTTCCTGTTCTCGGTCGGCGCGCCGGTCTTTGACTACCTGTTCGGCACGTACGTGCTCGGCTTTCCGCTGCCCACCCTGATGCTGTTGACAGCCGTCGCCTACCCATTTTGGCGCACCCGCCAACTCCAGCGTTCCCCAGCCTATGCGTAGCGAGGGCGGTTCGCTCGCCCGTTACACTAGTGGATCGGTGACTGGCACTTCAGCCATGCACAACAGTTCGTCCGTTGCACTGAACCTGAGTGCCAGTCACCGTGACTTTGCCGGCTACTCGCCTGCCTTCCCGTTCGTTTCGACGAGGGTAGGCAGTAACTGCGCCAGCAGCAGCGTGGACAACGCCGATGAGTCCTGCTGGCCCGTGCTGCTCATAAGCAGCGGCCTGGGGGCGTGCATCGCCAGCTTCTGCGCCACCTGGAGGCGTCGCCGTGCCAGTTGGTACTGCCACAAGGCCCGGTTGTCGCGATAGGTGTTGCCCAGGTGTTGGAGTGCCTTGGCCTCATTCTCTGCCGCGTTCAGGGTGGCGCGGCCTCTCGCTTCGATATCCCAGCGTATCTTCTCGGCCTCCAACTCTTGTTCCTGGAGCATTTGGGCGATGTCCTCGCGCGCCTTGTTGACCGCGGCCCTGGCCTCAACCATCCGCGCATCGCGCTCTTTCTTGGCCCGTTCGATTTCCATGAGCAGCGTGTCGATGCGCTGACGGCGGGTCAATTCCCACTGCTTTTCATAGGCCGCCAACTCTTTCGCCACGCGTTCACGCGTCGCCAGATTCTGCTGGTACTGATCGGGGAGCTGGACATCTGGGATGTTCGCGCCGGTGACACGTACCCCATACGCCTCCATCCGCCGGTTCAGGTATTCCTGCATATCATCGACGTCGCTGCCGCGCAGGTCATAGGCCCGTTCCGTCTCGACCAGACGGCTGCGCCTGCGGATCGCATCCTGCACCACGTTGCTGAGAACCACGTCGAAGTTGCTCGCGCCGATATGGCGGACAAAGCGCAGCGGGTCTTCGATGCGAAACTTGAGGAAGAACTCAATCGACTTGAGCGGGATATTTTCGCGCGTAGGGCTTGCCAGAACGGGGGCCGTATAGGGAAATTCGGTGGAGGTATCCACAATCGCATCAATCTTGAGCCAGGGCCACCAGAGGAAATGGCGGCCAGGGCCAAGCGTCCCCACGACTGCGCCAAAGCGCGACAGGATCCCGGTGGTGCCCTGTTCGATCTCGATGATGGCCTGCCGCCAAAACCAGAGCAAAGCGATCAGGGTCAGCACTGCGCTCGCCGCAAACAGAAAGCCGCGGATCCACCCCGCGTTTACGTTGAGGGCCATGCCAAGCAGGTAGACCACCACGCCCAACAGCCCCAGCCAGCCAAACCCGCGGCGGTCGCGCGGGATGACGACAGGGACTAGGTATCCTCTGTCGCCAGATCGCAGCATCTGTTGGAGTTGATCCCACGCGGTGGCGACCTCTTTAATTCTGGAGAAGGATGATGTACTTGCGACCGTCATAGACTACCCCCTTCCTGCGGCGCGATCTCTACAGCGGGTTCTGGTTCCAGCCCTTTTTGGGTGAGCGCCGCCACTTCCTTTTCGGCTTCAACCATACCGCTGATCTGGCGAGACCGATCCTCGATGCGGGCCAGGATGGCATCCAACCGCTCACGGATCGCCTGCATATCCTCTTCGGTGTAGAGCGTTTCCGTGGATACACCCAACATCTGGCGGGCGATAGACATGAAATCTACGGCATCGGCATCATTCGGCCCCATATGGATGATCTGCGGCAACTTGTCGGCAATGGACTCAAGTTTGTCCAGAATATCCTCCTGAAAACGGTATTCCAGGATCTCAGGGAAGAAAGCGCTGCTGGCGGCGCGCACGTCCAGGGCCTGCGCTTCGAGCAGGGCCGCATTGGCCTTGGCCTCACTCTCTGCCTCGATGCGCAGACGGTGGGCATAGGCATTGGCGCGGTTGGTTTCCTTCTCGCGCGCCGTATCGATCTGAGCCTGATACTTGGCGATCTCGGCGCGGATCTCCGAAAGGGTTTCGCGCAGCGAGGCCAATTCCTTATTCAACTCACCTTCATCCTGTTCCTTGCGCAGCTTGAGTTCATACTCATAGGTGTACGCCTCTTTGGCGACACGGACGATCTCCGCCGCAGCCAGGTCCATGCGGTACTCCTGATCCGCGGGCTCCGCATGGGTGATGTTGGCGTTGACAAAACGCACGGCAGGGAGAAACTGGTTGTTGAGGGTGTTCAGCAAATCTTTTGTGTCTTCCCCGACCAGGTCGTAGATGTTTTCAGCCCGCTGCTCGTAGATTAGGGCGCGGGTCACTTCGCTGACCGCATTCTGCAACTTCTCCGAAAACCCTTTGACGCCGCCCAACGTAAAGATGAACTCGGCTGGGTCCTCGATGCGAAATTGCAGGAACAGGTCGACCGAGGCACGCACCCGGCTGGCGGTCGGCGCCTGGCGGATGGGCGCGTTGTAGGGATATTCTTTCGTGGTGTTGACGATGTAGCTCACGCGCTTCCACGGATTCAAGAGCCAGGTCCGTCCGGGCCCGACCGTAGCTTCCAGCTTACCAAAGCGCGTAATTAGTGCCTGGCTGCCGTCCGGGACCATGACAAAGCTGTGTTTCCAGAGGGTAAAGAGCAGATAGCCAAGCACCAACAGCCAGTAGTGGGGGCCAAAGAAGATGGCCGGGAGATTTCCCCATCCCGGGATCAAGCCCAGGGCCGCTGTAACCAGCCAGCCACTGACACCCAGCCCGACGAGCAACGCCGCTACCAACAGGCGTAGGGCGAGCGTGCGTCCTCGCCGCGGGATGACCACGGGCGAGATGACATTGGTGGTCGGCGTCGCGGTCTCCTGATCCGTCTGAGGCAGGTTGCGGTTCAACACTTCTGCCACCTCGCCCAGAGAGGTGATCACCTGCTCGATCTGCGTGCTTGAGATCGAGCCTGCTTCCCGGGCCGAAAGAAAGTCACGAGCGTTGACACGAAACTGCTCGAACTGCTCACTCTGGGCCACGTCTGCCACCGTACTTACGATATTTCTTGCTCTATTCACAAGGGCAATACCTCCTCCCATCAAATTAGTTGCTGTATTCGATATTCTCGAACGGAGGCTCAGTAACAAGTGATTGTACCATACCATGCTGGCAGGTTACATTTCTGACAACCACCCCACTTTTTGCTGACCAACCCAAACTGTTTATGGCGCAACTGCACATGCGCGCCCCTCACACCGTCCCGGCATCCAGGGCAGACCGCTGTTGTGCCAATAGACGCGTGGATTGGGGATGCTCGCGCTGCGCATACCGGAATTTTCCGCAGTCTTCCGTTCAGATCAGTAGGGTTGTGCGCGCTGACTGCTTGCTCAGGCTGCCTAGGTCTCGCCCATCCTCCCCATTGTGACCAGATAGACCTAACCCGACGGGCAACCGTTCCTGGCAACCCCTTTCTGTAGGCCTGCTTTTCCCATCACCCTCACGCTGACCTTATCGCTTCCCCCGGGCCTCACCCAATCAAAAACCACCTGGAGACCGCAAACTTCCGCCAATAGCTGAATCGTGCCATACCGTAGGAGTTCCCTGCGCCAGGCTGAGCGGTGTACGCTCTGCTCGCGACAAAGGAGGACGCTGTGGACCTATTATGTGTCTCTCTGTTCAGGGAGTTTTCGGCCACTTATAATGATCGTCCGGTCGAGTGTCTAGGCAGCCGGAAGGTACAGGAACTGCTTGGGTATTTGCTCCTCCATCGCCATCGCCCTCACCTGCGCGAAATGCTGACGACCCTCCTCTGGACAGAGATCGCCGCTCCCCAGGCCAGAAAGTATTTTCGCCAAACCTTGTGGAGACTGCAGGAAGGTTTGCACGATCAGACGGCACTGGAATCCGCGCGCTTCTTGGATGTGGGGACGGAGTGGATTCAACTCGATCCCGCCGCGCCCATCTGGTTCGACGTCGACCAGTTTGAACGGCGCTACGCCCTGTGCCAGGGCACAGCCGGGCAAGACCTCACGGAACACCAACTTCAGGCAGTACGGGACGCCATTGACCTCTACCGGGGCGACCTGTTAGAGAACTGGTATCAGGACTGGTGTCTGTTCGAGCGCGAACGTCTGCAGAACATACTCCTGATCCTGCTGGACAAGCTGCTCGATTACTGCATCGCTCACCAACTGAGTGAACTGGGGTTGGAGTACGGGACGCTGGCGCTGAGGCAGGACTCGACAAGGGAGAAGACCTACCGGCGCTTGATGCGCCTAAGCTACCTCGCCGGAGACCGCACAACCGCGCTCCGCCTCTATCACCGCTGTGTTGAGATCCTCATGGACGAGCTTGGCGTAGAACCGGCGGATCGCACCGCCCGCCTTTACCGAGCGATCTGCGAGGACAGGGGCATAGATTTCGTTATCCCGCCCGCTCCCGATTTGCAAACGCCACGACCTGACACCGCGCCTGCGCCCGACCTGCTGACCTATCTTCGCACTGTGCGCGGAACCCTCAAGGAAGCCCAGGCCCAGATGCAGCGGGGGATCGAGTTGGTCGAGCATTATCTAGGCACGCAGCGCTGACTACCCCCGTCGAACTTCCCCTCTCAACGCCTGAATGCAGCTCCTTACACCGGCGGCTGCGATTGGGGCGTCAATCCCCAAAGTGAGACGCTCTAAAAGACACCTCAAAAGACGCCTCGACAGATGGCCGCCCCGCACAATGCGGCTATCGGCATACAGCGACCGTTCTCTCATCCAGTCGCAAGGCTATGTCATGACCAGGCCACTCGAAAAGAATATTCATTCCTTTGTTGTCAAGCTCTGGCTTGAGGAAGAGACGACGGAACAGGGCGTTCCCCTCTGGCGCGGGCAAATCACCCATGTGCCAAGTGGAGATCGTTCGTTCTTTCAGAACCTGGGCGAGATCATGCATTTCATCACCCAATATCTGGTTCCCAAATGATCTATGGCTGACTATCGCGCCGTCGCCGCGGTCTGCGACGCGGTGATGTACCTGCTGCGTTCAAACTACGACCCGGCTGACTTCGATCAAGAACTCGAATTCCAGGTCTATACCGGGCGCGATTTTGCGCAGCCTATGGAGGCGGGCGTGAGTCTGTTCCTGTTTCGGATTTTCCGGGATGTGACGCAACGCAACCCGCCAGGCCGACTGGGGCCAAACGGCGAGCGCCATCACGCGCGGCTGCCCCTCGAACTGCACTTTCTGCTCACTGCCTGGGGCCGCGAGGCATCGCTGCAGCACACCATCGCAGGCTGGATGAGGACGCGCCGGTCCTGCCTGCCGGTCTGCTCAACGCCCGCATGGCAGGCGTCTTTGACCCGGCGGAGAACGTCGAGCTTTTGATGAGCGAATTGCCGACCGAAGACCTGCTGCATATTTGGGAGGTTTTCGGCCAGAACAACTATGAGCTTTCGGTTCCTTACATGGCGCGGAGCGTCCGCATCGCCTCCACGCGGGCAGTGCTGCCAGGCGAGCCGGTGCAGGAGCGTATCTTCGACTATCGCAGCGTCCTACCTGAAGGCACCCGATGATCGACCTTGTCGTGGATCGAGCGATCCCACTCGAAAGACAATCTACCTTTACGCTGCTGGGCATCCGCTTCTGGGACCCGGTGCAGGATGCACAGGTGCGCGATGGGTTGGTTGTGAACGCCTGGCCGGAAGGCAGTCCCGCTCTACGGCGCACCGCCTTCCGCACCATCGGCGGCCTCTATGCCTTTCAGGGGCTACCTGGGATGCGGGAGTTGGAATACCCCGCTGAGGATCGCTCGCCCTGGACGGGCAGCCCGCCGGAGGCGCGACGCTTTGTCGTCGAGGTGGTGGATGTGCAGCGGCGCTATCTGCCCCTCGCCTTTGTCGTGGATGTTCCGTTTCAAGGGATTTTTCCCACGGACGCACCAGTTAGCCCTGCCGAACGGCCGCTTGGCTGCTGGCTCTTTTCCGCGCCGACACGCACGGCGCCGGTCGGTATGGCGGTTGTGCGTGCAGACCTGGTGGAAGCCGTGACGGAGCAACCCGCCGCCTTTGCCGTCGTCGAGCTGGAGATCGCAGGGCGAAGCTGGTATGGCGTGGCAGACGAGCGGGGCGCTGTTGCGATCTGCTTCCCCTATCCCGATTTTACCGGCGCTTCCGGCTTCTCTTCGCCGCCTACCCCGCTGCCTGCCCAGGTCTGGTCTGCCAGCGTGCGGGTACGCTACGAACTGGCTGTGCAAGAGACGCCAATCGGCGCTGCGGTCCCGCACATTCGCACCCTGTTCCTTCAGTCGCCGCGGCGGGTATGGCTAACGGACCAGGGTGCGAGCGCTGAGGTGTTGTCACTCGATGTAACGTTCGACGAGGCACTTGTGCTTCGCACCGTCGATCGCACCACGTTATGGCTGGATCCCAGCCCGGCTCCGCCTTGATCATGCAGAAACGGAGGAATTCCCATGCCAGAATATCTGGCTCCCGGCGTCTACATCGAGGAAGTTAGCTTCCGAGCCAAAACCATCGAAGGAGTCAGCACCAGCACGGCTGGTTTCGTCGGGGCGGCCCGCTTCGGCCCAACCGAGGGCGAGCCGGAATTGCTGACCAGTTTTGCCGACTTCGAACGCATCTATGGTGGCTTGGACCCCCTCGAACATGACGGCACTTCTCACACCAACTTCCTAGCGCACGCGGTGCGCGCCTTTTTTGAGGAGGGAGGCAGGCGGCTCTACGTCTCGCGGGTCTACCGTTCTACGGCTGTGCAGACCGCCGCCGAGAGCGGTCAACCGGTCCAGCCGCTCGATTTTGCCAGCGCAACGCCGGAGGAACTCGAGGAGTGGGGGTATGCCGCTGCCCCCATAGCCGACCTCGTCAGTCCGGTCAACGCCGACGTGACCCTGCGTGCGCGCTATCCTGGGAGTGGCGGCAACGTTCAGGTGACGTTCCGTGTGCGCGTGACGCAGAGCGTGTTGGCGGGCGTGCCGCGCGACCCCGAAGACCTGGATGGCCCGCAAGACCCCGTGCTGCGCGGGGTGAGCCAATATGACCTGCTCTGGATCGCGGACCGCAGCAGCCCTATCGGCCCCGCAGGTTCGGGCACGCTCTATTGGGCCGAGCGGACGCTGGATGCTAACAACGAGCCGACCTGGACCTTCCACGGCGAAGGGGGCAGTACGCTTCAACTCAGCGATCTCACCCCTGGCGCCGGGGCCGACGAAGTGCGTATCGTGACCGTGGACGTGGAGGTCACCTACCCCGGTCGCATCCCGCGGCTGCAAAGCTGGACGGGCCTGACCTTTCACCCCAGCCATGAACGCTCTCTCCGGCGCGTCTTTGCCCCCGATGAGGAGTTGAACAGCCGTCTGCAGCGGCTTACCGTCCCCCTTGTCTTCCAATCGAACCTGAGCGACGCGGTGGCTGTGGCGACCACGCTGCTGGGCCAGGTCAACGCCGACACGGGCCGTTCGATTCTGGACACGCTTGGCGAGGACGAGACCCAGATTGAGGCGGGCGAGCGGCAGTATACCGTCGTGTTGGAAAACGGAAATGACGGCGTGCGCCCCACCGCGGCCGAGTATTTGGGGAGTGACGGCGCAGACAGCGGCATGGCGAGCGGCCTGCGCGCCTTTGAGAGCCTCGAAGAGATCTCCATGATCGCGGGGCCGGGCTACTCTTACGGCGCGCTCAACAGCTATCGATCCAACGCACAGCAGATCATGCGCTATCTCATCAGCCATGCCGAGCGCATGCGCTACTGCATTGCCGTACTCGACTCGCCCAACAACGCGGCTCTCTCAGAGGTGCGCAGCTACCGCAGCCAGGTGGATTCCAAGCACGCCGCGCTCTATTATCCGTGGATCACGCTGCTCGACCCGCTGACAGGCGAAGAGATCAATCTGCCCCCCAGCGGCTTTGTCTGCGGCATCTACGCCCGCAATGACGTGGAGAAAGGGGTGCAGAAGGCCCCTGCCAACGAGGTGGTGCGGCTGGCAATCAACCTGGAATTCCTGCTCAACAAAGCCCAGCAGGACGTACTGAACCCGGAAGGCATCAACTGCTTCCGCTTCTTTGAAGGGCGCGGCTTCCGGCTGTGGGGCGCGAGGACCATCAGTTCTGACCCTGAATGGAAGTACGTCAACCTGCGCCGCTACTTCGCCTATCTTGAGCGATCCGTCGAGCTTGGAACACAGTGGGTCGTCTTTGAGAGCAACAGCGAGCCGCTGTGGGCCAACGTGCGCCGGACGGTGAGCGACTTCCTGTTCAATGAGTGGAAGTCGGGGCGGCTGATGGGGACCAAGCCGGAGGAAGCGTATTTTGTGCGCTGCGACCGTTCGACGATGACGCAGAACGACATTGACAATGGCCGCCTGATCTGTCTCGTCGGCGTTGCCCCGCTGCGCCCAGCCGAATTTGTCATCTTCCGCATCGGCCAGTGGACGGCTGACAGCAACCGCTAGTCCACGGTGTTTTCCACTGTGTTGAGGAGAACAAAACATGGCAGAGTTTCGCGAACGGCCTTACAGCCAGTTCAACTACCTGGTGGACCTCGGCACCGGCGATACCGACAGCCCGCAGGCAGGCTTTTCTGAGGTCAGCGGGTTGGGCATGGAAATCAACATGGCCGAGTACCGCAACGGGAATGAGAAGGACAACGCCCCGCGCAAGATCACCGGATCATACAAGGTGACTGACGTGACGCTGAAGCGCGGGGTGATCGGCTCACTCGACCTATACGAATGGCTCAACCAGATCCGCAACGGCGAGCAGGATGCGCTGCGCACGGTCACCATCCAGTTATTGTCCGAAGACCGGGCGACGGTCGCCGTGGAGTGGCAACTGAGCAACGCGCGCCCCCTCAAGTACACAGGGCCTACGCTCAGCGGGGCAGGAACCGAGGTGGCTATCGAAGAACTTGTGCTGGCCTGCGAACGCATTGATCTTGCCTGATGCGTGCTGACCCATGACTACCTTGCACCTGCGCCTCCCTGGCCTCTATTTCTTGCCGCCGCCTCCGGTCACGCCGCGCGAACTGCCGCCGCTGGACGTAGCCGCGTTTGTCGGCTTTGCGGAGCGCGGCCCGCTGCATCTGCCCGTCCCGCTGGAAGCGATGGCCCAATATGAGGCCATCTTTGGCGGCGACCTGCCGGTGGCGCGTGAGGCAGGGGGAACCGTGACCTATGCTCACCTCCCCAGCGCGGTGCGTCTCTTCTTTGCCAACGGGGGGCGGCGCTGCTACGTGGTGCGTGTGGCGAGTGAAAGCGCACGACGGACGCGCTTTGTGCTGCCGGGGATGGTGGCGATTTCTCAGGCTGGCGATGCGCGCCGGGGCGCGCTGCACGCGGCCTGGGTGGGCCGTTGGTCGGAACAACTGCGTCTGGCGACCCAGCTTCGCCAAACGCCGCTGCCCCCAAACGCCTTCACCGTCGTGACAGATCACAGCGTTGTGT
>CAZYQJ010000059.1:0-3546 GCA_964649925.1 uncultured Litorilinea sp. | reverse complement strand
GACCGACGCGCTCCAGGTGGGCGATCTCCTAGCCCTGACCGTCGAGGGGGAGCAGTGGTGGTTTCCCATTGCGTCCATCTCAGCCCACGACGAGTTTTCAACGGCGTTCACGCTTACAGCGGATCAGACGTGGCAGGTTATCACCAGCCTGACGACCAGCCCGCCGCCGCTCGTCCAGGCCGTCAGCCGCCTGACGCCTGAGGGCGCTGATCCGCTTGACGTGGTGGTGGAGTCATGGGGCGCGGAGGAAGACGGCATCCTGGTGGAACTCCAGGGTGCAGGGGCGGCACTGCTGCGCGCCGGTGATGTCGTGCAGGTGGAGATGGCTGGCGACGAGGTGTTCCTGATGCCTATTGGCGAGTTGCGTGCCCTCGGTACAACGGCCTCGCCGCCAGGGTTGCAGGTAGCGGTGCGCGCTCCCGCCATGATCCGGCTGGCCGCGACACCGCTCCCCACCCTCTCGCCGTGGGCCCAGCCCGAACGTGTGGAACGCCTGCGTTTCGACCTGCTGCTGCGCCAGGAAACGCTCCGGCATCCCACGCTGGATGAGTTGGCCTTCAACCGCGACCACCCGCGCTTTTGGGGTGAACAGGTGTACCTGGCATCAAGCGCGCTGCAGCAACAGACGGCGGCGCGCGGCACAGGTGAACAAGCCGCGCAGGCGGCCGCGGTTTATCGCCTGCTCCGGGCCGAGACACGGCTGCCAAACGAGCCGGACGAACCGGTGGAGATGGCCCCCCTGGCCGCGCTGTTGGCCCCGCTCGACGAGGAGGCAGCCACGGCAACATTCCTGCCGCTGGGCATGCTGTCCCTGCTCCAGGAGGAAAATTTCGTGGCGGCGGATGAAGACGACGTGGGCAGTGATGGGCTGGATGATTTCGACGTCAATCTCTTCTTCGACACCACGCTTGTTTCGGCTGTGGGCGAGGGTGTATCGGGCAGCCGCCTGTTGCTGGAAGACGCCTTCGACCGTTTTTTCCGCCGCAACCAGCGGCTGCATGGCCTCCACAGCCTGATCTTTATCGATGAAGTGGCCCTCGTCGCTCTGCCTGACGCCGTACACCGCGCCTGGCATTCAGCGGACGAGCCGTTAGCGCCGCCCGGAGCCACACCCCCTCCGCCATTGGAGCGCACGGACTTCCTGATCTGTATGCCCCCGCCCAGCGTGCAGAGCGTCACACCGGCCCAGGGCAGTACGCAGGGCGGGACGCATGTCACCGTCTTGGGCGATTCCTTCACAGAAGCGGCGCAGATGCTTGTCCTCTTCGACGGCCTGCCCGCGACCGATCTGGAGGTGATCGGGCCGACGCGGCTGACCTGCACCACGCCGCCGCATGCCGAGGGTGTGGTGGACGTATTGGTCTACACGCTGAACGGCGTGGGCAGCATGATAGACGCCTTCACGTATATCAGCCCACCTGCGGCGCGGCTGCCGTGGCTGCAAGCCGTGGACGACTACGACGAATCGCAGTTGCGGCGCGTCCAGCGGGTACTCATCAACTTCTGTCGCGCCCGGCAAGATGCGGTGGCGATCCTGACCCTGCCCTTTCATTATGACAGGCAGCGCTGCATGGAGTGGCAGGAAACGCTGCGCCAGGAGTTGGGGCTGCCGCGCCGACACACCTACTACGCCGACGCACGCGAACTTGCAGACCTGAGCTATGCAGCCGTCTATCACCCGTGGCTGCTCATGGCCCAGGTCGAAGCCCCGGATGGGGTGCGCGCGGTGCCGGGGGACGGCGCGATCTGCGGCCAGATCGCCCTGCGCGAGCAGCGCCGCCAGGTCTGGGTCGCACCGGCCAATCAGCCGATCCAAGGGGTGGTGGGATTGCTGCCGGAGTTCTCAACCGATGATTGGGCCGACCTGTTCGAGCGTCAGTTCAACCTGATCCGCCGCGAGGTGCGTGAGTTCCGTCCGCTGAGCGCGCACACACTGGCCGATGACCGCATGCTGCACCAGCTTTCGGTGCGGCGGCTCATGATCCTGTTGCGCAAGGTAGTCCAGGATCGGGGGATGGATTACGTCTTTGAAAGCCACGATGAACGCTTCCGCGCCGGTGTCCAGTTTGCGCTGGAGGAGGTGTTACAGCGCATGTACGAGCAGGGCGCATTTGCCGGGGCATCACCGCGCCAGGCATACCGCGTCTCGACCGATGCCACGCTCAATCCGGCGCAGTCGGTGGACCAGGGACGCTTCATCGCCCAAATCCAGGTCGCCCCTTCGCAGCCGATGGAGTTCATCACGGTGTTGATGCTGCGCGTTGGGGATGGCGAGTTGCAGACAATCGAAGGGTGATCCATGACGGACGAGACAATCCTGACCGCGTTTCGCTTTGACGTGCAGCTAGAGTTGGACAACCCGCAGCAGTTCAACCTCCCGAAGATGCTGTGTGACGCCGCGTTTAGCGAGTGTGACGGGCTGGAGATGACGATGGAGCCAAAGACGGTACGCGAGGGGGGCAACAACCGCCAGCAGATACACCTGGTGGGGCCTGTATCATACGCCAACCTCACGCTCAAACGCGGCATGACGCGCACGCTGGACCTTTGGCGTTGGTTTAGCACTGCTGCCGGGGAGGGCGGCGAGGGGCGCGGCGCTAAGGCCAGAGGGCTTGTGACGATGCGCGACGCGGCGGGCAACGCACAACTCTATTTTAAGTTGTCGGGCTGTCTGCCCATCAAGATCAAAGCGCCCGCCCTCAACGCGATTGACGGCCTCGTCGCCATCGAGGAAATGCAGATTGCCTATAGCTCATTCACCGTAGAAGCCGCATAAGGGGAGATGCATAAGGAGCCGTTATGGGGGAGTTAGCACGGGCCAAACTGGTCGAGGTCGAGGAGTTCTCACTCAACCCGCAGGAGCCTGCCGAGGGGACCAACGTCGTCGAGGTGCAGTTCAACCCCGAAAGCCTCAAACTCAACCTCTCTAACCAGAACAGCGGGGGCGACCAGCCCGGCGGGTCATCCACCCAATTTCTCGGCAGCGGCAGTTCTACGTTGTCGGTGGAGTTGCTCTTCGACACCTCTGCCAGCGGCATCGACGTCCGCAAACGGACCGAGGCCGTGGCCTATTTCATCGTAGGCGACGCGCAGCGCGAGACAGAGCAGCGCCGTGTCCCGCCCAAGGTCAGCTTCCGGTGGGGAAGCTTCATCTTTGAGGGCGTGATCGATTCGATGGACGAAACGCTGGAGTATTTCTCGGAGGAAGGGGTTCCCCTGCGCGCCACTGTCTCATTGAGCCTGAAGCGCGATGCCCTTGTCCTCTATCAGGAGGAACGGTTGGGCCAGCGCACTGCCGAACCGAACCAGGGCGTCGGCGCAATCACGCCTTTGCAGCAGGCACGCGCGGGCGACACCATCCAGGGCATGAGCGGGCGGCGCGGCAGAAGCAGCGACTGGAAGGCCATCGCCGCGGCCAACAACATCGACGAGCCGCTGCGCCTCCAGCCCGGCACGCTCATTGACCTAAACGTCAAAACCCCCAGACGCTAGGAGACGACCATGCCTGTCATTATCAACGAGTTCGAGATCGAGGTAGAGGCCCCC
>CAZYQJ010000058.1:0-14440 GCA_964649925.1 uncultured Litorilinea sp. | reverse complement strand
TGAACGGGTGGCCGTAGCGTGGAATGGCAATCAAGCCACGGCTGCGCTCCTGCACATCGAATACATCCAACCGTAACGGGGGAATCCCGCGGTCGAGTTTAGAACGAACTGCCCAGCAGCGAATACGCATCCGAGAATAGACAAAGCGAGCAAGATCATGCGTCAAATTACCAACGTCCGCATCCATCCAACTGCCGATGTCTCTGCGTTGGCTGAAATTGGACCCGGGACACAGATCTGGAACAACGTGCAGATCCGTGAGGGGGTGCGGCTGGGCAGCGGCTGTATCGTCGGCAAAGATGTCTACATCGATTTTGATGTACAGATAGGCGACAACGTCAAGATTCAGAACGGCGCCCTGATCTATCACGGCACGACGATAGCCTCCGGTGTCTTTATCGGGCCAGGTGTCACCCTGACTAACGATAAACACCCGCGCGCGATCACACCCAACGGCGACCGCAAGGGTGCAGCCGATTGGGAAGTCGGAACGATCTGGATCGGTGAGGGCGCTGCGATTGGCGCAGGCGCCATTGTTGTGCCGGATGTCACAATCGGGGAGTTCGCCATGGTCGGGGCTGGTGCGGTTGTGACCAAAGCGGTGCCTGCCTATGGGCTGGTGGTAGGCAATCCAGCCCGGCTGGTTGGGTATGTGTGTAAGTGTGGAACCCGACTCGTCCCGGACAAGCAGGGCACCCCCCGATGCCCTGTTTGCGGGACACCCTATGAAGGTCTGGAGGCGACCCTTGATTTCCATATCGAAGCCTTACATCGGTGAACAGGAAAAGACTGCCGTCCTTGAGGTACTAGATTCCGGCATTCTCTGCCAGGGGCCGCGCACGCGGCTTTTGGAAGAGCGGTTCGCTGCGCTCTGTCAGGTCAAACATGCGGTTGCCGTTTCCTCTGGGACGGCTGCCCTGCACCTGGCGTTGCTGGCGAACAAAATTGGCCCAGGTGATGAAGTCATCACCACGCCCTTTACGTTTATAGCCACGGTCAACGCCATTCTGATGACGGGCGCAACACCGGTGCTGGTGGATATCGACGAAGAGACGTTCAACATTGATCCGGACCAGGTTGAGCAAGCCGTGACCAGCCGCACAAAGGCGATCCTCCCTGTGCATCTGTACGGATCCATGTGTGACATGGGCCGGTTGCAAGCCATTGCCGACCGGCATGGCCTGGTCATTGTGGAAGATGCCTGTCAGGCCATGCTGGCAACGTATCAGGGCAAGCGCGCTGGCAGTTTTGGAACAGGCACATTCAGCCTGTATGCAACCAAGAACATCATGACCGCGGAAGGCGGCATGATCACGACCGACGACGATGCCGTAGCCACTCAATGCCGTCTGTTACGCAATCACGGGATGAGTCGACCATATCACTATGACATGCTGGGGTTCAACTTCCGCATGACAGAGATTCAGGCGGCTATTGGGCTGGTTCAACTGGATCGGGTTCATGAGTTCACCGCCAAGCGCTGCAAGAATGCGGCCTATTACAACACCCATATCCGCTCGGTCACCACCCCCAAGGTCAGGCCAGGGTATGGGCATGTCTGGCATCAATACACGGTCAGGGTGGATGGTGACCGGGATGCGGCGGTGAAGCAGTTGAATGCAGCTGGAGTCGGCACAGGGGTCTATTACCCCGTTCCGGCGCATCAACATCCGTATCTGCAGCGGATCATTGGCAAGCGGACGCTGCCGGTTGCAGAACGTCTGGCGCAGGAGGTGATTTCCCTGCCGGTACACCCGCAGCTTTCATGTGAAGAGTTGGAAATTGTTGTAACCGAGGTGAACAAGCTATGACACGCGTGGCTGTAGTCGGAACTGGATCGATGGGCAAGAACCATGTCCGGGTCTATCAAGAGATGCTCGATGTGGAACTTGTGGCTGTTGTGGACGCAGATCGGGCCAAAGCGGAGAGCGCAGGCAGACCCTATCATGTGCCTGCTTACGACGACTTGGACGAGATGCTGGCGGACGTGCAGCCCGAGGCTGTCTCGGTCGTCGTGCCGACGGCAATGCATTACCAGGTCGCGCGTGCGTGCTTGATGGCCGGATGCCATGTGTTGGTCGAGAAACCGCTGGCGGCCACCCTGGAAAGCGCCGAGACGTTGATTCACCTGGCCGAGCGGCTGGGTCGGGTGCTGATGGTCGGGCATATCGAACGCTACAACCCGGCAATCACCGAACTCAAACGACACCTGGCCGCGGGACGGTTGGGGCGCATCTTCCAGATCCATACGCGCCGTCTGGGGCCGTTCCCGGCCCGTGTACATGACGTCGGCGTGGTCATGGACCTGGCCACCCATGACCTGGATATCATGCGTTATCTGACCGACAGCGAAGCGATTCGTCTTTACGCCGAAACGCGGCGTGAACTGCATCCCGCCCATGAGGATCTGTTCGCCGGGATGGTTCGCTTTGCCAATGGCATTCTGGGCACGTTGGAGATCAACTGGCTGACCCCGACCAAGATCCGCGAGGTGTACGTGACGGGGGAGCGCGGTATGTACAGCGTGGACTACATCACGCAGGACCTGCGCTTCTTCGAGAACGCCGACACCAACGGCGACGATTGGGCGACGATGCACCTGCTGCGCGGCGTTACGGAAGGCTCAGTGACCAAGTTCGCCATCCATAAACGGGAACCGCTGCGCGCCGAACTGGAGGCATTTGTGGCACAGGTTCGGGGAGAGGGCGCGCCAGTCGCCAATGGCTATGACGGCTATGCGGCGATGTCGCTGGCGTCTGCGATGGTGGAAGCGGCCACGTCCGGGGTCGTCAAGCAGTTGTGGCAGGAGAGTGTTGTCCCTGCCTAGCGCTCTGTGTTGGCCGATGGGGTCGCGCCTCTGTGGGCTGGCGGCGCGACCTATCCACATAGGGTATGTTCAGAATCGATGGAAGGGGCACCTATGTCCGATTCTGTAAGAGTATTTTTGCCAACCCAGCCGGTATCTAATCGTCCCTTGTATCACGCAGCGAAGCGCGTCTTTGATGTAGGGATGTCCTTGCTCGCGCTGGTGTTCTTAGCGCCGCTGATGCTCATCATCAGTATAGCGATTCTCATAGACTCACCGGGGCCCATCCTCTTCTGGCAAGAACGCGTGGGCAAACATGGACGGCACTTCCAAATCTGCAAGTTTCGCACGATGGTTGCCAACCATGACACCCGCGCCGACCGGGAATACATGGCTCAGTATGTAAACGGTAATGTCAGCCCAACAGTACTGGCCGACGGTTCTGCGACCTATAAACCGGCCCATTCGGCGCACATCACCCGGGTAGGGCGTTTCCTGCGCACGACAAGCCTGGATGAACTGCCCCAGGTGTGGAACATTCTGCGCGGCGAGATGAGCATCATCGGCCCAAGACCCAATGTTACGTGGGAAGTTGAGCAATATGCCGACTGGCACTTTCAGCGACTGCAAGTGCTGCCTGGCATCACGGGCCTGGCCCAGGTACATGGACGCAGCACTATTTCCTTCGACGAAATTGTCGATTACGACCTCAAGTATATCCGTCACCAGGGATTCAAGATGGACCTACAGATCCTATGGTGGACGGTAGTTCGCCTGATGGAGCGCAGCGACGCTGCATAGCCATGGAACTCAAGATCTATCTGCACATACTGATCAAGATGTGGTGGGTGGTCGTTTTGATCCTGTGTATCACCCTTATCGCCACGATCAGCTTTACGATGAACCAGCCGCGCATCTATGAATCGCGCGCCACGTTTGTGGTCCGTCCTCAAACATCGGTAGCGACAGACAGGGATGAGCTGGCGCGAGCGGTCGATACACTGAGCAGGCGTACCGAGATCAACACCACCTACGCCGAGGTGGCGCAAAGCAAGCTTATCCGGCAGCGGGCGATTGAGCGGCTTGATCTGCCCAAGCAGCAGGCGAGCGGCTTGACGGTTCTGAGCCGTGTCGTGGCAGGGACCAACATCCTGGAGATCACCGCGCGCGGGAAGGAGCCGAACCTGGTTCAAGATTTCGCCGATGCGGTGAGCCAAGAGACGCAGGCCTATGTGCGAACGCTCTATGACGCCTTCGCCCTTGAACCGTTGGACGCTGCCGGGCTGCCCTCTCGACCGATCAGCCCTAATATCGCGGCCAATCTCATTTTGGGCAGCGTGCTGGGGCTGATGCTGGGGGTGATGTGGGCGTTTTTTATCGAGTATCTTCGCCATACAGGTGGAGAGGTGGTCACCTTCAATATCCTGGACCCCGACACCACCGCCTTTAACGCCCCATACTTGATGCTCCGTCTGCGCCAGGAGATGTCGCGCGCAGAAAGAAACGGCTATGCGTTATCGCTTGTGCTGTTCAAGGTCACCCACCAGATGATCGGAAGCACAGCGATGTCCTGGGATCGTTCCCGGATCTTGCGCGCCGTCAGTACGATCATCAAACTGCAACTTAGGGACGAAGATGTCTTGGCCCTTTATGAACATGCGACGCTGGCCCTGCTCCTGCCTGATGTTGACGGCGTATCTGCGCAGGTCTTGGCGAATAACCTCAAGATTCGTGTAGAGCAGGAAGCCGTCGTTTCCAGCAGTGATGAGAGGCTGCGCTTCGTGCAAGTGACTGCCGGGGTTGTGACGCTCAATGAAACCGGCGTGAGCGCCGAGGAATTTGTTGCGCGTGCAGAGGAGGTTCTGCAATCCTCCACGCTCTACAGCCCGGTCAACAGCTACCCAAAGGTGAGCAACGGCTATCCGGTTGAAAAGGAACTCTACCCGTAGCAACTGGCGGCGAGATCGCCAGCCTTGTACGCCCATTCGCTCATGCAGCCATCGATGAAACAGGGACGTCCTTTGCAAACCCAGCTTCCTAACGAACAGATCAAAAATCGTAACATCCTCACTGCGGCGCGCGGCAGCGGCGTGTTGGCATTTGGCCGGTTCTTCGACCTGGGCGGGCGGCTGATTGTCGCCCTGATCCTGGCGCGCTTGCTGGGTGCGGAGCAGTACGGCGTCTACAACCTGGTCATGAGCGCGGCAACGCTGGCGACGGCGATTGGCGTCTTTGGGCTGGACGACGCCATGCTGCGCTACGTCGCCATCTATGCGGGGCGCAAGGATGATGCCAGGCTGTGGGGCGCGATCCTGTTGGGGGTCGTGGGCACGTTTCTGGTGGGCAGCCTGGCTGGTCTGGGCCTCTATCTGCTCGCCGATTGGATTTCAGTGACAGTCTTTCATGAACCGGCCCTGGCCCCTATCCTCCGGCTGATGAGCCTTGCCGTGCCGTTTATGTCGTTGAGCAATATCCTTGTCGGCATCGCGCACGGCTTCAAGCGCATGGAGTATTCGGTGCTTGCCCAAGATGTAGGGCAACTCCTCATCCGTCTGCTGCTGCTGGGGGTGCTGTCGTTTAGCGGTCTCAGCGCCATGCTGGCCGCGCTGGTGTTTGGCGTTTCGGATGTGCTGGCCTGTGTCGCGCTGATCTATCTGCTCAACCGAGATTTTGCCTGGAATCGGCCCATCCAGTCGGCGCATCTGGAACTGCGCGAGATTTTCAACTATGCGCTGCCGCTGTGGCTTTCAGGCATGATCGCCAAACTGCGCAACAACATCAACACCATCGTGCTGGGCGCGCTGAGTACGCCGGTGAACGTGGGTGTCTACTCGCTGATCACGCGGGTCAACCTGGTGGGGCATGTCTCGTATCTCTCCATCATCCGGTCGGTGAAGCCGCTGCTGGCCGAGCTTTCCAGCCGCGACGACCGTGAGCAGTTGGCGAGCATTTACCAGACCACTACCCGCTGGACGCTGGTGATGAACCTCCCGATGTTCCTGGTGTTGGTGCTTTTCCCATCGCAAGTCCTGTCGGTCTTTGGCGGCAGTTTTGCGACCGGAACGGCGGCCCTGATCATCCTGGCGTGGGCCGAGTTGTTCAACGCCGGGACGGGGATATGCGGGTCGATCATCGACATGAGCGGGCACACCCGTCTGAAATTGGTCAACTCGATCTCGCAGATTTCGATCTTGATCGGGCTGAACGTCCTCTTGATCCCGCGCTGGGGGATGATCGGGACGGCGTTGGCTGTGATGGCCTCGCTGGTCTTTGTCAATGTCCTGCGGATCGTCGAGGTGTGGGTTCTCTTTCGGATTCTGCCGTATAACAGAACCTTTACCAAGCCATTGCTGTCGGCAGCGGCAGCCGCAGCGGTGGCCCTGGGCACAGCCAATCTGGTCGGCAGCCAACCGGCGTTGGTGCAGTTGGCGGTCGGCAGCTTGGCGGTCTTTGTGGTGATGGCCGGTGCGCTGCTTGCGTTGGGGCTGACACCTGAAGACCGGATGGTGACGGACAAGGTGACTCAACGTCTCCATGCGCTGTACACCCGGCAGTTCGCCAGTATCACCCGTTTCATTACGGCCAAATTACCCTGATGCGGAGCCAGTCCGGGGGCGCAGTGTGGGATCGACGTACACAAAGCAAGTGACGGAGGCAACTATGGAAAATGGTCCCATTTATATCGGCGGCCCGGATCGGTGCGGCAAGACCACCATGCGCGCCTTTCTGGCCTCGCACCCAAGGATCGCCATCCCCGCGGTGGGTTCGAATATGTGGACCTACTTCTATGGTCAATACGGTGATCTGGCGAAGGAGGCCAACTTCGAGCGTTGTCTTGACGCCATGCTGCATTACAAACACGTTGCCTTTTTGAAGCCCGACGCCGACCGCATTCGTACCGAGTTCCGGCAGGGGCCGCCCACCTATGCCCGGCTGTTTTCCCTGTTTCTGATGCACTTCGCCGAACGGGAGGGCAAGCCGCGCTGGGGTGCGCAGACGGGGCTGATCGAGCGCTACGCCGACCGGCTCTTTGCCGCCTATCCAGGGCTGAAGATCATCCACATGATCCGCGACCCGCGTGACCGCTACGAGGCTTCGCTGGCGCTGTGGCCCAACGGGAAAGGTCGTGTCGGCGGGGCTACCGCACGCTGGCTCTATTCGGTGCGTTTGGCGGAACGCAACCAGCAGCGCCACCCCGATCAATATAAGATCGTGCGCTTTGAAGACTTGGTGACCGTTCCAGAAAAGACGATGCGCGAGGTCTGCGCCTTTCTGGGGGAGACCTTTGTCCTGTCCATGCTGACGATGGACGGCGCACCTAAGTTTCGTGATCAACTGCTGGATCGCGCTGGCCTGCCGCCCGGCTCGATCCCGGTCTCGCCGGAGTTTATCGGGGCATACAAACAGAAGATTGCGCCGCGCGAGGTCGCCTTTATGCAGCTTTTTGCAGGGCGCGCCATGCAGCGGTATGGCTATACGCTCGAATCTTACCAGCTTTCACCTGCGGACAAGGTGCATTTTGCAGCGGTGGAATGGCCGCAGAACATGGCGAAGATGATGGCCTGGTGGACGGCGGAAGGGCTGCAGCAGACCTTCCCCGCGCTGATCCATCGCAAACCGCACAGCCGGATGATCCTGAAGCCGGACGCAGCATCTAAACGCACTGCGCTGTCGGCATGAATGCAGTGCAGGCGATACCTGAAGGGATTGCATCGACAATGTCGCTGCCTACTTGGGCGCAAAGACCGATCTTTATCGGCGGTCTTTCCTACTCTGGAAAGACCCCGCTGCGGATCATGCTCTCCGCCCACCCGAATATTCTGCTGACGCGGCGCACCTATATGTGGAACAAGTACTATGGACGCTATGGCGCGCTGGTGAAGCGAACCAATTTCGAGCGCTGCCTCAGCGCCATGATGCAGAACAAACAGATCGTCCGGCTGGATCCTGACTTGGACCGCATCCGCAAGGAGTTCTGGGCGGGAGAGCCAAGCTATGCGCGGCTGTTTGGCCTGTTCCATATGCATTACGCCGAACGATACGGGAAGGCGCGTTGGGGCGATCAACTCGGACTGATTGAGCGGTATGCGGATGAACTTTTTGCGGCCTTTCCCCAGGCCAAGATGATCCATATGGTCCGCGACCCGCGCAGCCGCTATGTCGCATCGCTGAATGCCAGCCGTTACAAGCATTTTAAGCTGGGCCAGGAGACACGGCGGTGGCTTGATTCCGTGGCGTTGCTGCGGCGCAACCAGCAGAAGTATCCAGGTTCTTACATGACCGTTCGCTATGAGGAGTTGATGGCGGAACCGGAGGCGACGGTTCAAGCGGTTTGCGCCTTTATCGGGGAGGACTTTGTTCCAGAGATGATCCATGCCTTTGACAGTACGGCTGCACAGCCTGCCGTCGCAGCGCATGAACGCGCTGATCAGTTTATTCAGGCCCATGCTCAGCGGGAGATGGCAGGGCTGGGATACCGGCTGGGAGGCCGGTCGCTCTCCCTCAACGCACGTATCTTGTACTGCCTCGTGGACTGGCCCGCAGGCCGGGCCGGGATGGCAGCAATGCCGATTTTAGCATCCAAACAGATGTGGGATGGGTAAGGAAAACAGACATGGAAGGCGGCCCTATCTTTATTGCCGGACTTGAACGGAGCGGGACCAGCTTGGCATACGCTTTGTTGGCATCGCATCCGCACATTGCTATGACCAGGCGCACCAACCTGTGGACCTATTTTTATAACCAGTTTGGCGACCTCGGCAAGCCGGAGAACTTTGAGCGTTGTCTTCGCCAGATGATGCGCTATAAGCGTCTGGTCAAACTGCACCCCGACCCGGACCGGCTGCGCCAGGAATTTCGCAAGGGGGAGCCGACCTATGGCCGTCTCTTTGCGCTGCTGGAAGAACAGCACGCCGAACGTCTGGGTAAGTCACGCTGGGGGGATAAGTCGCTCAATACCGAACGCTATGCCCAGCCCATCTTTGAGGCCTATCCAAACGCCAGGATCCTGCACATGATCCGCGACCCGCGCGACCGCTATGCCTCGGTGCTGGCTCGCTGGGAACACCGGCGCGGCGGAGTCGGCGCGGGCACTGCCATGTGGCTGGATTCGATCCACTGGGCGCAGCGCAACCAGCAAAGGTTCCCAGATCGCTACATGGCGATCCGCTACGAGACGCTGGTCGCGCAGCCGGAGGAGACTGTCCGCCAGATTTGCGCCTTTATCGGGGAACCCTATGCACCGGAGATGTTGGCGATGCAGGGCGCGCCGGAGTTCAGCCAGGATGGCGGCAACAGCTCATATGGCAGCCGCAAGCCGGGCACAATCTCGACTGACTCGATTGGCAAGTATCGCAAGGTCTTGAGTGCCTACGACATCCGGTTCATTCAAACACGCGCCAGAGAGCAAATGGCGGCATGGGGCTATGCGCTGGAGCCGTTGGCGTGGACGGGGAGAGATCAAGCGGTCTATGCCGCCCGCCACCTGCCCATCAGCGCGGCGCAGTTTTGGGGCTGGCGGGTGCTCAACAGCGTCGAAAATCACCGGGGCCGTAGCCTGCCCGCCTACCGGATCGTCCCCGAAGCGAGCGCTACATAGGTAGAGGCAGTATGGTGGAGATACACAGAGAGTCACCGTATCGCAAGCTGATTGACCTCGCCGTGATGGGGGGGCTGATCCTGCTGGGCGCGGGGCTGGCACTGGTGGTTGCCACGTTCACGGTGGATGGACAATGGTACTTCGGGCTGGCCCTCATCCTGGCAGTTCCGGCTTTGCTCATCCTGCAAAAATATCCGCTGTTGGCGCTTGCGATTTGGTTCTTGATCACGCCGCTGATTGTGGAGACGAACAGCATGAGCCTGCGCCTGTTATATTGGGTGGTTCATCGCGCCCTGCCGCCCGCTGCCTTGATCATCCTGGCCGTGACCAACATGCTGAAGATCGGCAAGCTTTCGTTTCCCCGGCCCAGTATCCCGGAGTGGAGCGCATTGGGGTATATCGCGGTAGGTCTGATATCCATCTTCTACCTCAACGACAACCCGCGCGCAGCCGCCATTCACTATTACGACCGGGTCTTTATCCCTGTCTGCCTGTATGTCTTGGCCCGGCTATTGGTTCCGGGCAAGCCTTACCTGGGCCGATTTATGCTGGTGCTGATGTTTATCTTGGTCTCTCAGTCGTTAATCGGGCTGATCTCCTGGGTGGCGCCCCAAGTGCTGCCCAACACCTGGACACACCTGGCGGGCGCGCGCACCACGGGTTCGCTCGGTTCGTACAGCGTCTTTGCGGCGACGGTGCTGTGCATGGGGGTGATCCTGCTGCATTATGGGCAAAGCCGCGGGCCAGGATTCGCCGGTTTTGTCTACACGGCCATGTTTCCACTGGCGATGTTCATGGACTTTATGTCGTTTTCGCGCGGGGCATGGCTAGCGGGCCTGGCCGTCTGTGCTGGTCTGGGATATGTCTACACCAGGTATATGGCGCGTCTGACCCTCACGGTCATCCCGATCATCGTCATTGTGGGGGCGCTGGGCGTCTTTAGCGGCCAGATCAGCTTTGCCCAGGACCGTCTGAACAGCCATAGCACAGCCCTAGACCGTCTGCCCGTCTTTTACGCTGCGGTGCAGATGTTTTTGGCCAAACCGCTCTTTGGTTGGGGATACGGCAATTTTGACCGCTATGACCGGCAGTTTCAGGGGCGCGTCTTTGGCCTTGTCTCGCCGCAGAAGGACCATGCCTCGCACAATGTCTATTTGACGTTGCTGGCGGAGCAGGGGTTGATCGGTACCGCATTGTTCTTGATGCCGGTGATCTGGTGGATGATCCAATCGTTCAAACAATGGCCGCGCCTGCCTGCCAGCGGGCTGTGGAGTCGTAAGTTTCTGGCGGTCTTGTGGCTCTGTATCCTGGCGCATTTTGTCGTGAACAACTTCTCTAACATGCGCGTTGTCGTCGGGCTGGGGATCTGGTGGATCGTCCTGGGGTTGATGGCGGCGATGCTGACTCCGCCACCCAGCCCGCCGCGCACAGGTCAGGAGTTTGTCCCGCGCCCGAAACAACTCGACTGGTACTCGGACCAATGGGTTGAAAAAGCGCCCCGGCGCAAGAGCAGGCAGTCACATCTGCCGCGGGGGGGCTAAATGCATCGCGCACGCGTACATGAATCGCTAGAACGGATATGGGTCTCCTGGCTGGATTCCAACGGGTTTCGCCAGTTTGCGAAGCAAGGGCTGGGCTCCAGGGTGGTCCGCAGCGCGGCATACGGCAGGATGGACACCGCGCGCCGCTATCTCACCAGTTATTGGGTGTCCCGGCGTGAACCGGCGTTGCTGGCGAATCTGGAGACGTTCTGTCTGTTTGTCGGGCATACCAAGAGCGGCGGATCGCTGATCGGCGCGATGCTGGACGCACACCCGGATGCCATCCTTGCCGATGAAGAGGATGTGCTGCATTACGTGGCGAATGGCTTCACGCTCCCGCAAATGGGCCACCTCCTGATCAAAGGGTCGCGGCGCGAGTCGCTCAAGGGGCATATCACGGCGCGGCGGCTGGAACCGTACTCGCTGCATGTGCCCGGCCAATGGCAGGGCCGTTTCCGCACGCTGCGGGTTATTGGGGCGAGCAAGGCCGGGCCGACGACGCGCAGGCTGAGCCAACACCCGGAACTGCTTGAGCGTCTGCGGCGGACGGTCACACAGGGAGAGGTGAAGTTGATTCAGGTGATTCGGAACCCGTTTGACCCGATCAGCCTGATGACCCTGCGCAGCGGGCGCAGCCTGCCTAATGCCATTGACCATTACTTTGGCTACTGTCGCACGCTTGCATCTATTCGCAATCAGGTAGAAGCGTCGCGTTTCTTGGCAGTCCGCTATGAGGCATTGATCGGCGATCCGCGGCCCACCTTGACCCGGATCTGTAACTTTGTGGGGCTTTCGACCCCGGCGGCGTATCTCGACGCCTGTCTCAGCACGCTCTCGTCTGAACCACATCGAAGCCGCGAGGGTGTGCAGTGGGATGCGGCGGCGATTGACCGGGTGCAGCGGCAGATCGACCAGTTCGACTTTCTGGAAGGGTACACGTTTACCTCATGACGCTTGCGACTGATTACCGAACCGGATTACCGCCCGCAACCACGCCATTGACGACTCCGCCCGCGGTCGCTACGACCGTGAAGGCGGAAGGCTGCAACGATACCCTGGCTTCGTTGTTGGTGGAACTCAACCGGCAGGGCATCCGGTACTGCCACTGGAAAAGCAATGTCCGGCTTGATGTTTCGCTCGGCGGCAGCACTGACCTGGACCTGCTGGTTGACCGGCGTCACAGCGCCGCCTTCCGCGCCCTGCTGGAAGCACATGCGATCAAGCCGCTGTCGACTCCGCCCGCGCGGCATTATCCGGCAGTCGAAAGCTATCTGGGGTTTGACCGCGCCAGCGGCAAGCTCTTCCATCTACATGTCCACTATCAACTGGTGTTGGGAGAGCAGTTTATCAAGAACTACCGGCTGCCTGTGGAGGCTATGATCCTGGATTCCACACGCATGCTGCACGGCGTACGCGTCCCGACGGTGGAATGGGAGTTGATCCTGCTCTGTGTGCGTGCGTTGATGAAATACCGGGATCGCGACGCCCTGCGCGATGCGCTGAGGACGTTCCTCCCCATCCGCCTGCCTGGGCTGCCCGCCCACATCCGTGATGAATTTCGCTGGCTGATGGACCAAACCTCGATGGAACAGGTCTCTCAGGTGTTGATGGGCGTTTCCCATCTGCTGCCCGTGGACATCGTTCGCCAAACCCTGGAGACCGTGGTCTCCGGGCCGCAAAAGGGCGTGGCATTATTCCGCCTGCGGCAGCGGTTGCGCGGCGCGCTGGCTGCATACCAGCGTCAAAACCGTTGGGCCGCCACGCTGCACTATGCGCGCCACCTGTTCATGCGGCACTGGCTGGTACGCCGCATCTGGCATGAACGCAGAATGACGCCGCAAACGGGCGGCCTGAGTGTGGCATTGGTGGGCGCGGACGGCGCGGGCAAGTCCACCCTCAGCCACGAACTCCAACGGTGGCTGGCGTGGAAGCTCGACGTGCAGTTGTTTTACCTGGGCAGCAAGCAGCCTGGATGGCGCACCCAGGTGGTCGATCTGGGAGAGTACGTCTGCAGACGGGGGTGGCATGCCCTGCGTGCGCGGCGCGGGGAGGGGAGCCGCCTGGCGCGCGCCGCGCATCTCCTGTACCGGACATGCACCTATAGCCGCCATCTCTCCACCGCGTGGGACCGCTATCAGCGCACATTGAGGGGCAGACGCCGCGCCGCGGCTGGGTCCGTGGTAATCTTCGACCGCTTTCCGGTGGACGTCATCCTGGACGGTCCCAAGATCAATGCACTGGAGGCAGGCCGCCAGGACCGGTTGAGCGGGACCTTTGGCCGGGCGGAAGCGCGCATCTATGACCGGATGGTTGCCCCCGACCACCTGATCCTGCTCGACGTAAGCCCTGATGTCTCGGTGCAGCGCAAGCCCGATCACGACCGGGCTGTGGTGGAGGCAAAAAGCCGGGTGATACGCGACCTGGCGCACGGTCGCCGCCCCTGCCCCACATCCCACGTGATCCACATTGATGCCAACCGGCCCCAGGACGATGTGCTGCGCGAGTTGAAATCGACGATCTGGCAGATCCTGTGACGGCTGCATGACCTCACAGACCTGAAAAAGACCTGGACACATAAAGCGAACGATGGTGATTGAATGGATCGGCCCCCCCGGCTCTGGCAAGACAACACTGCTCCCTACCGTGACGGCATGGCTCAAAACGCACGGGGTCAATGCCTTCACGATTGCGGAGGCCGCGCGGCCCTTTGCCGCCCGCACACTGCTGGGCCGGGCGTTGGCGAAGGTGATGCCGCCATCGCTGCACCGCCGGGCGATGTGGCCGCTGTTTTACGGGTTCAGCCTGGTTTACCGCATCCGGTTTGCCGCCAGGCATCCGCGCCTGATCTGGCTGGTCATCCGCTCGCAGACACAAAGGCCGCCATCAGCGGACGTGCGGCAGCGCAAAGTGCTCTATTGGTTCTTTCATCTGGTTGGCTACTATGAATTTCTTACGGCACATGCGGCCCCCGGCGAGGCTCTGGTCATCGACGAAGGCTTTGCCCATCGCGTTGTCCAGCTTTTTGCTTCGGATGCCGAAACACCCGATGCCGCCAGCCTCAGGCGTTATCTGGATCTCATCCCCAAGCCGGACCTGGTTATCGCCATCCGTGCCCCGTGGCAGGTCTGCGCCCGGCGTGTGTTTGGGCGCGGGGTGTGGGATCGGGCGCGCCACAAGGAACCGGATCAGATCGCGCGCTTTGTCGCCCATGCCGCGCTGGCCGTTGACCTGGCCGTCGAACGCATGGCGCAAAACGGGTGGCGTGTGATCACGGTGGACAATGGCGGCGATGACCTAGCTTGGGCGCAGGATCAGTTGCAGGTTCGCATCGCCTCTGCCCACCCTACAGCGGCGGATCGGGTGGCGTTATGATACGCGCAAGAGGAAGTGACACATTGAACCAGGGGCTTCGTTTGTTTTATCTGCCACGCCCTGGGCGGGTGGCGCAGTATGTGCGGGCCAAGGTGGGCGCGCCGATGATCAATTCTGAGGCGG
>CAZYQJ010000057.1:0-14530 GCA_964649925.1 uncultured Litorilinea sp. | reverse complement strand
CGCCGCCACAAGCCGCCAGCAGCAGTACGCCAGCCAACAGCAGCGACAGCACATAAAGTGTACGGTACGGTAATTTCACAGTAGATCTCCTCTATACTTCGTGCAATGGCTTCTTCTGTGGATGAACCAGGCGATACCACCGGCCATGACCGGCGCGAACACCTCTGCCGAGCGCAATGAATGGAACACAACACGACCTTTTCTCAGATTCCGGGTAGACCTCCTCTGCCGGAATAGGCAGCCTCCTCTCGCTTGTATACACCTGCCGGGTGGTGAGCCTCGCATCCAACCAGATGCATGCAGATGTAGAGATTCCTGAACAGCAGCCTCAGCACCCGCCGATCACGCCTTCACGGCATCGGCGGACTTGGAGACGCCCCGCAAGTTCAACTCCTCGGCGAAATGGCAGCGGGAAAAGTGCGGGCTGCCGTCCGCGCCCGTCACATCCATCCAGGGCGGCGCCTCCGTCCGGCAGATGTCTTTGGCATAGGGACAGCGCGGGTGAAACGTACAGCCGGTTGGCACGTTGGCTGGGTCGGCAACATCGCCCTCCAGCACAATCCGCTCGCGCGTGCGGCCCCGCTGATCCGTTTCGATCACCGGCACAGCCGACAGCAGCGCTTCTGTATAGGGGTGTTTGGGCTGGTTAAAGATCTCCTCTGTTTTGCCCAGTTCCACGATCTGCCCCACATACATCACCGCCACCCGGTCGCTGAGGTACTCCACCACGGCCAGGTTGTGGGTGATAAACAGATAGGTCAGTTGCAGGTCGGCCTGTAACTCCTTGAGCAGGCTCAAGATCTGCGCCTGCACCGAGACATCCAGCGCCGATACCGGCTCATCTGCCACCACCAGGTCGGGGTTCAAGGCCAGGGCGCGGGCGATAGCAATGCGCTGGCGCTGCCCACCGCTAAAGGCGTGCGGATAGCGGTTCATATAGCTTGGGTCAAGCCGCACGCTCTGGAGCAACTCGGCCACCCGCCGGTCGAGATCGCGGCCATTCTTGACCAGGTTGCGGGCGACATACGGCTCGGCGATGATCTCCTTGACCGTCATGCGCGGGTTGAGCGATGAATACGGGTCCTGAAAGATCATGCCCATATACCGCTGCACCGACCGCAGTTCGGACACGTTGAGCGCCATCATGTCGATCGGCGGCTTGTCTTCATCCTTGCGGAACAGGATCTGGCCGCTGGTCGGCTCGATCGCGCGCAGCACGCAACGACCGGTCGTCGTCTTGCCGCAGCCGCTCTCCCCCACCAGGCCCAGCGTTTCGCCGCGGCGCAGGGTAAAGCTCACGCCATCCACCGCTTTTACATGGCCGACCGTGCGTCGCAAAAACCCGCGGGTGATCGGGAAGTACTTTCGCAGGTCTTTTACCTCTAGCAGATAGTTGTTTTCCCCCATGCGTTCATTCCTAGACATAGAGATGGTAGCGCACTCGATGATCTGGCCCCACCTCCACCTGCGGCGGATAGGTCACATCACAGACGCCAGGGATACACTCCGGACAACGTGGATGGAAATGACACCCCTGCGGGCGATCATATGGGCCGGGAACCGACCCGGCAATCGGCGCGATCTCCTGGCTCTTGCCTTCGCCCAACTCTGGCACCGACTTAAGCAGCCCGATGGTGTAGGGGTGCTTCGGGTTGCGGAAGAGTTCTTTCGCCGGGGCGCTCTCCACATCTTTGCCCAGATACATGATCATCACCCGGTCGCAGAGTTCGGCAATCACCGCCAGGTCATGCGTAATCACCACCAGCGACATCCCCATCTCGCGCTGCAAATCCTTGAGCAGCGCCAACACCTGCGCCTGGATCGTTACGTCCACTGCCGTTGTCGGCTCATCCGCGATCAAGAGGCTGGGGTGGCAAGCCAACGCCATGGCGATCATAGCGCGCTGGCGCATCCCCCCGCTGAGCGCAAACGGATAGGCGTCAATCATCACCTCCGGCTTGGGCATCCCCACACGGCGCAGGATCTCGATGGCGCGTGCCCTGGCTTCCTGCGCACCTACCTGTTGGTGCAGCCGGATCACCTCGGTGATCTGGTTGCCGATGGTGTAGACCATGCTAAAGGCTGACATCGGCTCTTGAAAGACCATGGAGATATGCTTGCCGCGGATATCGCGGATCGCCGACCCTTTCCAGTCCAGCTTCACCAGGTCAGTGACCTTGCCATCCTCGTGCAAGAGGATCTCGCCATCTACAATGCGCCCATGCTCCGGGACGATCCGTAGGATCGATTGCGCCATCACGCTCTTGCCACAGCCGCTTTCCCCCGCGATGCCAAGTGCCTCGCCGCGCCGGATGTCAAAGCTCACCCCGTCCACTGCCTTCAGCACGCCCTCGCGCGAAAAGAAGTAGGTGGACAGGTTCCGGACATCCAGCAACACGGGGCTGTCATTCGTTGATGTGTCTTCTGATCTTGAAAGCGTAGATAGCATGAGCATCCTAGACATTCGAATAGGGGTCAGCGGCATCGCGCAGACCATCGCCGACGAAGTTGAAACAGAGGATCGCCACGACCACAAACAGGCCCGGGATCAACAGCCAGGGCGCATCCGCCAGCACACGGATATGCTGGCCGTCCTTCAGCAAGACCCCCCAACTGATCGCCGGCGCTTGTAGCCCCAGACCGATAAAGCTAAGCGAGGTTTCGCCCAAAATCATCCCCGGCACGCTGAGCGTCAGCGAGGCAATGATGTGGCTGGTAAACGACGGCAGCAGATGTTTGAAGATCACGCGGCGCTCATTCGATCCGTTGAGTTTGGCCGCCATCACATATTCCTCCTCGCGCAGCGCCATAAACTTGCCGCGCACCACGCGCGCCAGCCCTGTCCACCCGATCAGCGAGAGGATCACCACGATCCCGAAATAGACCTGCACCACCGTCCACGTTGGGGGCAGCGCCACGCTCAGCGCCATCCACAGCGGCAGCGTAGGCACAGACCGGATGAACTCAATGACACGCTGGATCACCAGGTCTACCACGCCGCCATAGTAGCCGGAGATACCGCCCACAAGCACGCCGATTACAAAACTGATGGCAATGCCCAACAGCCCGACCGACAGTGAGATACGCCCGCCAAAGATGATGCGCGACAGCAGGTCACGCCCCATCTTGTCGGTGCCAAACAGATGCACCGTCCCCTCCTGCACGCCAAAGAGGTGGCGATCGCTTTCGAACAAGCCCCACATCTTGTAGGGATCGCCCTGGGTGAAGAAGTGGATCGGGTATTTCTGGCTGGTGTCTATCTCATAGACCATGGCAAAGGTATCTGGGTCGAGTTCAGCCGTATACCCGTATACAAACGGACGCCACTGGAACTGTCCGTTATCGACAAAATGGATGCGCTGCGGCGGAGCCAGCGTCAGATCGACGTTATACCGCGCCGGGTCATAGGGGGAGAGAAACTCGGCAAAGGTGATAGCCACATAGAACAGCGTCAAGATCAGCAGCGATAACACCGCCACACGATGGCTCATAAAACGCCAGCGGAAAAGCTGGCCGGGCGTCGCCATCGCCATCTTGTCTTCGGCTGCATGCGTGGTATCGATGGGACGGATCACATTGTCGGCAACTGCCATTCGCTTGCTCCCCCTTCTATACCGCGCCGCGGATCCGTGGATCCAGCCACGCCAAAATGATGTCCGAAACCAGCGTGCCGATCACGGTCAGCAGGCTCAAGATCAGCACGATGCTCCCTGCCAAAAACATATCCTGACTCATCAACGCGCCGACAAAGAGCGGGGCAATGGTGGGCAGCCCCAAGACCAATGAGGCCAGCAGTTCGCCATTGACCAGTGACGGTAGCGTCCACCCGATGGTGCTTGCCACCGGGTTCATCGCAATGCGGAACGGATACTTGTAGAGCACCTTGCTCTCCGACAACCCCTTCGAGCGCGCCACCATGACATAGGGCTTGTTCAGTTCGTCGAGCATGTTGGCACGCATCACGCGGATCAGCCCTGCCGTGCCGGAGATGCCAACAATCAATGCAGGCAACCAGATGTGTTGCAGCAGATCCACAAACTTGGCGAAGCTCCACGGGGCCATCTGATACTCCTCGGAAAACAGCCCCACGGCCACCCTGCCCGTCCCCTTGAAATAGAGCCAGAGGATGATCAGCGCCAACAAAAAGTTGGGAACCGCCAGCCCGATAAACCCCACAAAGGTCGCCGCATAGTCGCCAAGTGAATATTTATGCGTCGCCGAATACAGCCCAATGGGGATGGCTAACAAATACGCCAGGGCAAATGAAGCCAGCGAGATCGCCAGGCTCCACGGCAGCCGGTCTCCAATCAACTTCGTGACCGGCTGGTTCCACTCCAGCGACCGTCCCAAATCCCCGCGCAGCACCCCGCTCATCCAGCGCATGTAACGCACATACCATGGCGAATCCAGCCCATAGCGTTCGCGCAGCATGGCGATCTCGGCAGGATCGACGTGCTGCTGCTGGGAAAGCAGGTTGTTCACATAGGAATCCAGATAGTCGCCCGGCGGGGCCTCGATGATGGCAAACGAGATGACGGTCACCACCAACAAGGTCGGGATCATCAGAAGGATGCGCCGCGCAATAAAGACCAGCATTCAAGTATCTCCTGCAATCGTACTAGACCCGCTCCAACTCGGCGACGTAGATCGCCGAAGGAGCCAAACTCGTACCGCTGCCCTCATGGCTCGAATAGTACGAGAGCAGCCCGCGCTCAGAGTCCAACTCCACGAACCCCGGATATGAGGTATCGCCGCCGCTGGGCAGTTCGGCCACCTCTTGCAGGCTGTCATTCACCAACCAATAGAGGGCTGTCGTCGGCTTCTCCGTTCCGACCATCTTGCGTCCGCCCACCAGGTACTGATCTCCCCAGCGCGCCAGCATCGGCCCGCCGACATAGCGTTCCAGTTGCGTACACGTCCACTCGGTGTAGGGCGGCTTGGCGCGGCAAAGTTGGGCAGGACGGCGTCCCCCGCTGCGTGCCACGGCCAGGGCGCTGCCGTCCGCCTCAAAAAGAAACGCTGTCTCATCGCCGTTGATCGGCTGTATCATGCCCAAGGGTGTCCAGGTGAAACCATCGCGGCTCTGCAGCAACCAGGACTCGATCAGCCGGTCCTCCCCGCTCTGCTTGCTGGTCGCACCCTGCTGCAAGCGGCGGCCATTCAGATAGCCGACCCCGTTGTGAGCCTTGGCGCGCCAGATGTAATAGCCGTGAGTCCCCTCCAGAACGCGCGGGCCATGCCACTCAACCCCGTCATCGCTCCAGGCGCAAAACCCCAACTGCTCGCTCATATCGGTGTTGTGTGGATCAGCGGGATCGACCAGCCAGGTGCCGCTGTACACAAACAACCTGTCGCCCAACTGCATAAAGTGCGGGTCGCGCACATCGCGTTCTGGCGCACTAAACGAGTAAACTTGTTCCCATGTCTGCCCATCCTCGCTGCGCATCACAAGGATGCGCGACGACGTAAAGAGCATATGTCCGTCCGGACAGTTGCGAAACGTAAGATAGAAACTCCCCCCGAACCGACACAGGTCTGTAAACGCATTGTGATTGCCGTCGTTAAAGACCTGCCGGACCGAACGGATCTGAAGCGCAGATGTCATGTCAATCTTTCTGTTGTTCAATTGCTACAGCCGATGGAGTAAACTTCGTGGAACAAACCCACGAGTTGGGCAGCGTGACATGGAGGTTGCCAGCCTGCCCATAACGATAGCTGTCTACACCCATATCACAGCAGACAGCCCCAAGGCATCTACTAAGAATAGAGCGACATCACCTCCTTGGGCCAAGGCAAGAAGTGAAGCCGCAGCGCCTGGCGCGCTGCCTCCACATCGCGCGTGCGCAGCGCGGTCACAATCATGCGGTGGCGCACATCCAGCCGTTCCAACTGCGGGCGCGAGGAGGCATGGACCGGCTGAGTCGCACGGATCCGGTCAAAATACCGGTCTATGATCGATGCCAACTGGATGATCGCCGGGTTTGCGCACGCCTGGATCAGCGTGAGATGAAACGCCCGGTCTTCCTCGACGAAGGGAGTCCCCTCCGCCACATGCACCGCAATCTGATCCACCAGTTGATCTAGCCTGGCGAAATCTTCTTCGGTCAGGCCAGGCACCACCCACTCAATTGCGCCAACCTCCAACGCGATGCGCGCTTGGTAGAGATCCTCCAGCGAAGTCTGATCCGCATCCAGGTCAAACCCATCGTCCGGGGCGATCTGTGGCGGCCTACGCAGCAGCACAATGCCTACACCGGCTCGCTTCTCCACATAGCCGTCCTCAGCCAACTGATCCAGAGCAGCACGCACGACCTTGCGGCTCACAGCCAACATCTCACAGAACTTGCGTTCCGAGGGAAGCCTGGATCCCGGCTCTGCGCCTGTACGCAAAATGTAACGAATAATCACCTGGTAGACCTGATCAGCCAGCGTTTCACGGGCCAGTGGCTGAAGGGTGGTCTCAGTTGTCAGCACTTAGAGATCTCCAAAGGAGATGAGGTTGTCAGCGTGGTTTCAAAAAATGACCAAAACTGGTTCACTTTGTATTCCAGATGGGTCACTAAGGTATAGCACGGTTTGCCGCCTGCTGTCAACTATGGATCGCTCGCCGCGGATCTGGCGGCACGCACTACCTGCCGTGCATGGGGCACAGGATAGACGAAGGTAAGTTGTGGATAGAACCTAGAGGCCGCCGGATCACCAGTGCAGGTCGAATAGAGGAACTAGCCCTTCAGCCCGCTGTAGCTGATCCCCTCGATAAAGTAACGCTGGAAGAAAATAAAGATAAGCGCCATGGGCAGCGTCGTGACCATGGACCCGGCCAGGATCGCATTCCACTGCAGGTTTTCGCCAATACCCCCGCGCAGGAAGGCAAGGCCCAACGGCAGCGTATACAGGTCTGTGCGCCGGTTGATCACGATCAAGGGTGTCATGAACTCATTCCAGTTGCCCTGGAAGGTGAAGATGGTCAGCGCGATCAGGGCCGCGCGCGCCAGGGGCAAGACCACACGGAAGAACATCTGAAAGCGGTTGGCCCCGTCAATGCGGGCGGCCTCCTCCAGTTCAGCCGGAACCGACAGAAAGAACTGCCGCATCAAGAAGATGCTGAACGGCAGCACCATCATCGGCAGGATCAGCCCGCCATAGGTGTCAATCAAATTGAGCAACCGGAAGATAATAAACCGCGGAATGAGCAACACGATCCCAGGGATCATCATCGTGCCCAAGACGAGTAAGAAAAGAACATTATTCCCCGGAAAGGAGATGCGCGCCAACGCATACCCGGCCATACTGGCAAAGATCAGGTTGCTTGCGGTCACGACGACGGCCACAAGGGCGCTGTTGAAGGCCCAGCGTGGCACATTCAGGCGTTGCATACGCTCATAGGCATCCAGCGTCCATGCCTCCGGCCAGACCACCACCGGTTCGGCGGCAATGGCCGGAAGGGTGCGAAAGCTGGTGATTACAGAAAGATAGAATGGGTAGAGGAAGGCAAGTGCGATCAAAAAGAGCAGCACATACGAAAGGATGCGGCGAACTCGCGCCCAGGTGAATCCAGATTCGGCGCTGCGGACCACAGGTTCTGTTGAAGCCGTTGTTGCCATTTTGCTTGCTCCTTTCGGCTCTACTCATTCGCCGTGGTGATGCGCCGCTGGATCAGGGTCAGCACAAAGATGATGAGAAACAGCAGCACAGCCGTTGCCAACCCCAGTCCCATCTCGCTGTTGCGAAAACCGTTGCGATACACAATATAGGCCATCGTCAACGTCGTTTTGGCCGGGCCGCCTGCCGTCATGACATATACCTGGTCAAAGACCTGGTATGTACCGATGAGGCCGAGGGTGATAACAAAGAACATCGTGGGACGCAGCAGCGGAAGCGTAATATTCCTGAACGTTTGCCAGGCATTCGCGCCGTCGATCTGCGCCGCCTCATAGACAAAGTCAGGAATATCTTGCAGTGCAGCCAAGAAGATGATCATCATCGTGCCAAGCGTCGTCCAGATATTCATCAGCATGATCGCGGTCAGGGCAACACTTGGCCCGCTGAACCAATCCCACACCGTCAAACCCAGCACATTCGTGCGCAGCCACTCAGGCCCACCACGCAGCGTGAGGCCCATCCTCTCCAATAGCAGATGGATCAACCCGTCCGGCGTATCCAGCCAGGCAATTGGCTCCCACGCGCCAAAGGTGATCCCCTGCAGCACTTGATTGATCAGCCCGCCTCGCTGATAGAGAAAGAGAAAGATCATGCTGATGGCAATCGACGAGGTAATCGACGGGAAATAATAAGCTGTGCGGAAAAAGTCCCGAAAGCGCAGCCCCCGCTGATTGACGACCACCCCCAAGAAGAGGGCCAGTGCCGTCTGCAGCGGCACGACGATCAGCGCGAAATACGTCGTGTTCTTCAATGCCCGGAAAAAGTCAGATTGGCGGATCCCGCCGGATGCCAACAACTGTTGGTAGTTCTCTATGCCTATGTAGTCGGCCTCTGTGGGCGGGCTGATGCCGTTCCAGTCGGTCAGGCTATAATAGATGGCAAAGATGATCGGGATCACCAAAAAGATGCCTAGCACAAGCAAGGCCGGTGTCATAAAGAGCCAGCCAGCGATTGTGTCCTGGCGGTCTTGTTCTCGAATACCAGTGGCCATCGCTACACCTCCAGGCCGGGAACCGGGGGTCCATCGGGAAACAGGGATGGCCTGCAGGTCATCTCCCCGTTTCCCGATCCCCGCGCCATGTGTGCGCCCGAACTCCCTTAGCGCGCAAGCACCTCATTTGCAACTGATTCGGCCTCTTCCAGCACCGTCTCTGGCAGCATGACACCGGAGAAGGCTTGCTCCAGGCTTGCGTTAAAGGTGTCGATGAAATCCTGGAACCCAGGACGGAACTGCCATGCATAGGCAAAGTCGGCGCTATCCAGGAAAGGCTGCAGGTCCGGGAACTGCTCAAGCCAGTGGTCGCGCAGGCTTTGGCGCGTGGGCATCGCCAGCCCCAGATCCGTCCACGCCTGCATTCCCTCAGGCCCGGTCAGATAGTTGACCAGTTCAAACGCGGCCGTCTTGCGCTCGTCGCTGATGGCAGCGGGCACGCCATAGCAGACCGTGAACGCCATGGTCGCCGGGCCGCCGGGCCCTTCGGGCAGTTCAACCACGCCCCATTCGAGATCAGGGTAGTTGTCCTCCAGGAAAGGCACAATCCAGTTCCCCTCGACGGTCATAGCAGCCAGCCCCTTGCCAAATGCCTCGCCGGGCCAACCGCTGTCCAGATCGGCTGGGGTGGCGGCAGCCCCGTCCAGCACCAGGTTCACGTAGAAGTTGAGGGCGTTCAACGCCTCTTCACTGTTGATCGTGACCTCGGTGAAATCCTCATTGGCGACTGAGCCGCCGCCCTGGTAGAGGAAGGCGATAAAACGGGCAAAATCAGGTGGAAGCACCAGGCCATAGACGCCATCTACACTCTCTGAGATCGTGGCAGCAGCGGCCTGCATATCCTCCCAGGTCCAGTCGGCGGTTGGCGGTTCAATCCCGGCTTGCTCGAAGATCGCCGGGTTGTAGACCAGAGCCAACGTGCTGAAGTCCTTAGGGGGGCACCAGAAGGTATCATCCAGTGTAAACGCTTCGCGCAGGCTGGGATAGAAATCATCGGGATCGAGAGCCTGCGATTCGTAAGGCTCCAGCGCGCCAGCCCCCACCAAATCTGGCAGGCGCAGGCTATCAATATAGAAGACGTCGGGCGGGCTGCCCCCAGCCAGGCTTGTCTGCAATCGCTCATCATACTGGGGAACCAGGCTCAACGTCACCTCGATATTCGGATGATCCTCGTTGAACCGATCGACGACTTCTTGTAGGCGGACGTTTTCGCCTTCCGAACTAGACCACCCCATCAACTGAAGCTGGATTACATCTCCGGCCGCGGGTTCCGCCGCAGCTTCTTCCTCAGGTGCTGCAGGTTCTTCCGCCGCATCTGCTGCACCAGATTCTTCTGGTGTCGTCGCTTCTTCAGCTGCGGGCGCACCCACCCCCTCCGCGGGTCCAGACTGACAGGCAGCCAGAGCCAAAACAGCGACCAGCAACAGGGTAAGCCATACGGGTATGCGAGACGGCATCAGCGTACTCCTTTCTAACGAAACTAGACCTGAATACGAATCAGATCACTTGAATGAACGTGATCTGACTGCTCATTGTGTTTCACTGTATAGATCGATGGTGTGCTGGCGACCGCGCAAGTTAAATTTGAAACTCAGTCGCTTCCAGTGGGCAGGCAGACAAGGCTTGATTGTGTACTCATCCCCCTGCACGCGCAGCCCCGCGAACCCAAAGACCGCAGCCTGCCAGATCCCCCCTGCCGAAGCAATGTGAATACCTTCTCCGGCGTTGCCGCGCACGTCGTTCAGGTCAGCCTGGGCGGCCAGCATGAAGAAATCGTATGCCAACTCTGGCTGTTCCATGATGCACGCAGCCCAAGCATGGATCGCTGGGCCTAACGAAGAACCATAACTGTGGTCCGTACGCGGGACATAGTAGTCCCAATTGGCCTGCCATTCCTTCATGCCATACTGATCGCGCAGCAGGCAAAGCAGCAGGATTACATCAGGTTGCTTGAGAACCTGGCGCGCGGCGACGCCTTCAATCCCCAGCAAACTCTGCATGGAGTTTGTGCGTCCTCTGTACTGCTCCCAATCGACCTCAGCTAATCCAAAGAACCCGTCAAACTGTTCGATCAGGCCGGTCTCACTGTTGTGCAGGACAAGGAGGTTATCGCTGATCGCCCGCCAGTGCGACAACCGCTCAGTGGATAGGTTCAGATTGACTTTGAGTTCATCGGCGCGCCGGGGAGCGTTGTTCTCCAGCCATGCCAACACTTCCAGGGCCTTTTCCAAATGCCAGGCCGCCATCTGGTTGGTGAAGGCGTTGTTGTCCACATGGTCGTGGTATTCGTCCGGACCGATGACATTCGAGATAGAGTAGTAGCCAGGTTCGTGGGCGTCCGGTTCCACCCGGCTTTCCCAGAACCGGGCCGTCTCCAGCAGGATTTGCGATCCATAGGTCCGCATAAAGGCATCGTCGCCCGTCACACGCCAGTACTGCCAGACGGCATAGGCGATGTCGGCGCTGATATGGATTTCGATGTCCCCGCACCAAATACGGATCAGCCGTGTGTCACTGGTGGGCCAGCGCATCCCTTCGGAAGAAGTATCGATCTCAAGCGGGGGCAGTACCCAGCGCGGCGTCACCTCATCGCCGGTCTCGGCACTCTCCCAGGCATACTGCGCCCCCTCAAAGCCTCCCGAGGCTGCCTTGCGACGTGCGCCCGGCAGCGTGTGCCAGCGGTACATCAGGAGATTACGGGCCAGGTCCGGTTGGGAATAGACAAAAAAAGGCAGCACAAAGGTTTCCGTATCCCAAAAGACATGACCGCGGTAGCCAAATCCACTCAGCGATTTCGCGCCAATGCTCACCCGGTCATCGTGACTTGGCGCTGCGATCCGCAGTTGAAACAGCGCATGGCGCATGGCCTGCTGCGCCTCATGATCCCCTTCGATGATCACATCGCTGTCATTCCAGAACGCAGCCCATGCAGCGCGGTTCTCCTCCTGCAGCTTCTCAAACCCCGTCCTCGCCAGCGCTTCCACCTTTTTGATTACCGCCTCATGCAGGTTCACATCATCGCGATCGGTATAAACGGCCACCAGTTTGTCCACCGTCCAGGCATGGCCGATCTCAAGGAAGGTCTCCACTTCCAGGCTTGGAGAGCGTGGACAATCCACATAGCAGACCTCCCCTTCCGCGCCCGCCTGGTTGATCCGCATCGCCTCGATTACCTCATGCTCGTCGCGCCGGGTATGCCCATAGATCCAGGCCGTACCCTGTTCCCCATGCTGCTCCATCTGCCGCCAGTGGAGAACTCCTTCATTCTCCACGTGCCCATCCAGGCGCGCACGCACCTTCACCTTGGCTGATTCGTCCAAAGTCACAATCTGCACGCGCACAGCCATGGCGTGCGGGTCGCTCAGACTGGCGAAGCGGGTGAACCGCAGTTCGACGGTTGGCCCGTTCTGTGGCGTCCAGCGCAACCGGCGGTGGAGTTCGCCGGTCTTCATATCCAAGTAGCGGGTATAGTGGCTCACCGTGCCACGGTCCATGCGGAACCGCTGATCGTTGATCCACACATCCATCACCGTCCAGTCAAAGGCGTTCGCCAACTCCGTATAGACCAGCGGCACATCGTCCCATATGCCGTGGATCAGCGTGGCCTGCCGTTGGTCTGGATAGCCTTCCTCAAAGGTTCCGCGCGTGCCCAAGTACCCATTGCCAATGGTGTAAACGGTTTCACGGTGATGTTTATGGTTCGGATCGAACCGGTTCTCGACAACCCGCCAGTCGGCGGCCCGCAGCAGATCTTCCACCTGCACCCGGTGCAGGTTGGGCAGGACAAGGTCTGCTAAACCGACACGCTCCTGCGGCCCCAATCCCACCGACACCATGCCCGCGGCCACTGCCGCTGCGATCCCGGACTCAGCATCCTCGATCACCAGGCATTGCCCAGGGGCCACATTCAAGCGCTCGGCAGCCTTGAGAAAGAGGTCGGGGAACGGTTTCTGACGCCGGACATCGGCCCCGGTCGCGATCACGTCGAATTGATCTGCCAGCCCCAAGCGCTCCACGACATCCGGCGCATTACGGCTGGCAGAGACCAATGCGATCTTCAACCCTTTCTCACGCGCCTGGGCCAATAACTCTGCCGCACCCGGCAGGATGTTGCCTTGCGAGATCGTCTCCAACATCCCTCGATAGTAACTGTTCTTGCGCTCCATCCAGACCTGGGCAGTCTCCTCGTCGATCTCGCGCCCCTTCAACATCCGGTTCAGCGACTCCCGGCGAGAAACACCGCGAAGCTGTTCGTTGTCCGCCCGGTCGAACGGAATCCCTTCTTCGTCGGCCAGTTGCTTCCAGGCGCGATAGTGATACTCTGCCGTGTCGGTGATTACACCGTCCAGGTCAAAAAGCAGTGCCTGGATCAAGGGGTGACCCTCTGACTTCCGCTGATGACGCTGAACACCGAGCATATGACCTTCAAGCAACATGAATCATCTACCTCCGCACATCAAACTGGCGCACGATGGCGCTAGACTTAATTACCAGGCTGGACTGAAAAATGGGACAGGCTGCCGATTGATACAGTAATCTTGCTCCCACGACGAACCACCTGGCGCGGGCCAGCTTCAGTACCAATAACGATACGCCGGGTCGAGCAGACCTTATCGACACCGGACGGTGCATTCAGACCTCTCAGCCAGGTCAGGATAGGTGGCTTTCCACTTGTTCGTCGGAAATATCGCCAGAAGTGCCGCCTCATATACCGCCCAAAGTATACGCTCATACGTATCCTCGATCAGTAGTTACATTACCGAATCGTCCCGTACCCGGATGGTATTTATTGTGCATTACTCGGATTCATCAGTTATGTGCCGTATTGTTGGCTTCTAGCTCTCTTGGACTCGGCTTTCTAACGGATCGCTAATCTATCGCCAACGTAGATCAAGCGAAACAAG
This sequence comes from uncultured Litorilinea sp., assembly GCA_964649925.1. Classification (GTDB taxonomy): domain Bacteria; phylum Chloroflexota; class Anaerolineae; order Caldilineales; family Caldilineaceae; genus QEUY01. The sequence goes on along the minus strand of CAZYQJ010000057.1, from coordinate 973 downwards.
GATAAAGCAGGAGATAACGACCGCACCGCGCGGCTTCAGCACAAGCGCGGTGCGGTTGTATGACAGGAGAGTAGGAGGTATTACAATGCGAATCGCTCAAGTCTCGCCGCTCTATGAGAGCGTTCCACCCAAGCTGTATGGGGGCACCGAACGTGTTGTTTCATACTTAACGGAGGAATTGGTTCGCCAGGGCCATCATGTGACCTTGTTTGCCAGCGGCGATTCCGTTACCCAGGCGCGGTTAGTCGCGCCCTGTGCGTGTTCGCTGCGGCTCGACCCCGGCTGTGTCGACCAGACCGCCCACCATATCCTCATGCTGGAGCAGGTATGTCAGCAGGCAGACGAGTTCGACATCATCCACTTTCACGTCGACTACCTGCATTTTCCGCTCAGCAGACGTTACGGCCTTGCCAACGTGACCACGCTCCATGGGCGGCTGAACATCCCTGACCTGGTCCCGCTCTATCAAGAGTTCTCGGACATGCCAATCGTGTCGATCTCCAATTCCCAACGACAACCGCTGTCCTGGGTAAACTGGCAGGGAACGGTCTATCACGGCCTGCCGCTGGACCTGTATACCTTCCACCAAACGCCGGGCCAATATCTGGCGTTTGTAGGACGCATCTCCCCCGAAAAACGTGTCGACCGGGCAATCGAGATCGCAAAACGATCCGGCATCCCCTTGAAGATCGCTGCCAAGGTAGATCGGGTGGACAGGGATTATTTTGACGAACAGATCAAGCCCTTGCTGGACCACCCGCTCGTCGAGTATATCGGCGAAATCGGAGATGCTGAGAAGGATGAGTTCTTGGGCAACGCCTATGCCCTCTTGTTCCCCATCGACTGGCCGGAACCATTTGGCCTGGTCATGCTCGAGGCCATGGTCATGGGGGCGCTGCCGCTGGCCTCGTGCACGGGCGGCCTGCGGGACGTCATCGTGGACATGGACCAGCCCGGCGGCTTCGGCGCCTTG